>NZ_CATKPV010000067.1:0-34737 GCF_949768135.1 Bacillus sp. IT-79MI2
GGGCAGCGCCACATCACCATCAAGTTAAGATTTTGAAGTATCTCCAAAACGAAAAAAGAATTTATTACGTAGCCATAAACATAGGTAATAATGTTTTTATTTATTAGGGAGTTCAGATAAAATACTCCAAATAAGGATATTATATTATGAAATTTTTAAAATCCCATAATTTAATTGATGATTTGCGTCATAATGGCAGTGAGAGTGATGAGTAATAGAAGAAATACAATGGAGGTTTTTAGTAGAAGAAATATAAAAAAGTGCTAACAAGTTTGCAAACAGGATTGCAAACAAAAATGCAAACTAAACGAATACTTCTTAGTAATGGTAAGAGGTAAATGGTCGCTGATATGTCCTCTAAACCCTTATATTATAACGTTTGTTAACGATGTATACTCATGCATAAAACTGACTACTTCACCCGTACACAATCTGGGAACCATGTAGTGAAGAACTTAACTACTACTGGCTCCTCGCTTGCGATAATGTCTTTCAATTCCTTTTCAGACTTGATTTCTTTCATGTTTTTCGCTCCCTTTACAATTGTTTTATTTTGTATTTTTTCAGGTGGTAATTTCATTGAAAAATCGAAACTTCTAACGAACGGTTTTATTTCCGAACAATTCGTTTGCAAATTGGTCCACCGCAGTTTCTTGAAGTCCTGGTACGACATGTGAGTAGGTGTTTAATGTGATGCCTACTCTTTTATGTTCTAAACGTTCACTTACAATCTTCGGATGAATACCTTGTTTCAACATTAGAGTTGCATGAATATGCCTTAGATCTTGGAACCGAATATCAGGAACCTCACTTTTCTTTATAAGCTTTTTCCAGAGCTGTGTCAAACTTCTGAAATTGCAAGGATTTCCGTTAATGGTAGGGCAGACTAAATCATGGTCGTTATATTCACTTCCGTGCCGTTCTTTTTCTACATTTATTTGTTCATGATGTTCTTCCAGGGCGTGTAATGTGATTTCAGGAAGTACGATTAGATGTTTCCCTGTAGAGGTTTTTGGTTCATGAAATTCTTTAGTAATACGAGAAAGGGTTCTTCTTTCAAAATCAATGTCTTTCCATTGTAAACCAAGAATTTCTCCTTTACGCATGCCGCAGGTAATAGCCAGTAAATATGCAACATAATAGCAAAGGTAAAATATATTATGTTACTGCAAATGAAGCCTATGTATATGTGAAGTGAAAATCCGACTTTTATGAGTTGGAGTTTTTATCATACTTTAGATTTTCTGCTTTCCATATTAAATACATTTTGTATAAATTATTAAGTGCTTTTTATTCAAAACCAATAACAATCCATTCATCTACATAACTCCAAAAGTTAACATTATATTTAGGCAGCCTCTTTGCTGACCAAAAGGTAGCCAAAGGTGCCTTTCTACTTGTCTGATTTATTTAAAACTTGCTATTTAATGAGAATTATAATTTGTAAAAACAATGTTCTCTTATACTTAAAGTATTCAGCATGACATTACAGTACAGACTCTCGTTCAATATCGAAAATGTCTATCTCATTTTGCTCAAATAAATCTTCAAGCTTATTTGAACCATTTTGTTGAGCAAATAAATATTCTTTTTCTGATATTGGGACGGCAAGCAACCATGCGACTTTTTTGTCTGGGAAATCAATTGTTTGCAACTGATCTTCCCACAGAAATGGTGGCACAAAAAACATATGTTTCATTTCACTGTTAGGATAATAAAACTTCAACACATCCAAAAATATTTGACCTGGATAGATTGGCATTTTTGAATTGATTACACAAAAAGCACATGTTGCTAGTACATTTGCATAATTATTATAAGTTGTTGCGCTCGCACCAACAATTTCTACTCGTAAAGACTTTCCATCTATAGATCGTCCTATTGAATGCATATACAAGCCAATAGTAGAATACGATGTAACCCCCTCACAAGGTTTATCTCCTGTTGATAAAATATCTATATTACTTATACTATTATCATCCCAATATTTAGAAACAACAGGATTACCTCCAAACGCTTTTAAAGCTGATTTAGCAATTATTTTACTTTCATTTGATATCCCCATTATACTCTCCTATCTTTCGCCAATACTTCTTAATAATTCCAGTCTCCAAAATAATCATCCGTTAAATCTTCACCTTTAGCATTATCCCAGACATCATCTCTTACGCCCTTTCTATATCCTGAAGGTCTGGTGTAAGTTTTATCGCCTGAGTCACTTTCAATACCATTTTCTTTTTTATACTTATCCCAAGTCTTACTCATTTCATCCTTACTATATTTACCTTTGTTGGCAGTTCGAAATTCATTCCATGTCAATGGGTTAGAACTACTACCACCAGAAGACGAAGAAGACTGGAATTTTTGAAGAGTATCAATACTATTTTGAATTGTATTATACTATACAAATCCACCATGTGTAACAACACCCACTCCAGCTGCTGTAAGAGCTGCATTAGCGGGAAGAACTCTTGGTGATGCTGCCCCAACAGTTACTCCTTCTAAAAATACAGTTCCAACATTAGACCCTGTTACAAGGGCAGAACCACCTAAACATTATGGAAGCTGTAGACAGAGCGATTGACCAAAATGCAAAGCGTTGGAAATAGATCAGTGGCATTCTATTCGATTGGCAAAAGAAGAATGTCAAAACAATTGCAGATGTAATCAAGCTCGATGAAAATTATAAAAACCGAAGAGGTGGTGTAAAAGCGGCAACACGTCGGAAACGCTATGGCAGTGGTAATGCAACGAGCAGAAATTATGAGGAAGAAAATGCGAGCAGAGAGCGGAACATGCCAAGCTTTATTAAGCGAGTATAAGTGCTCAAAATGCATGGATTCAGAAGTTGTTTTTTATGAAGAAGTGAATGAATTTGGTAGGAGTAAAAAAATAAGGACAAGCAGTCGTACCTGCCGTCCTCATTAGGAGAAAGATTACCCTGGATAAAAACCACGAATAATCAGAAAACACGCTCGTAAATAGTGTTAACGTAAATTTAAATATATATACAACAAAATGGGATAAGCAAAAAATTCTTATCCCAAGAAGGGTAATTTAGGAGAAATTCAAAACACCAAAATGACTCGTATTGGTAAATAGATTCGTTGATAGTATATGTGAAATGAAAAAGATTATACGAAAAGCAGATAGCTCTTTATGCTATCTGCTTACGTTGAAAATTATGTTTTCTCAAAAAACAGTAATACAGCAACTCACTTATGGGTAGTTTGTGTGAATTAAAAAAGTTTATACAAAAAAAGGGCAGACAACGCTTTTGGTTGCCTGCCGGTGGGTTGAATGAGTTAGCGAATTGCAATAAATTGCGTTCTCATTACAAGAAGAGTGAAGCCGCTAGTTCGGACGGCTTAAGGATAGTGTGGGCTAAGAAATATGAATTTATGTGAAAAATGTAATCTGTTACGTCCAAATGAAGAAATAAATAGATATTCATCAGACAAGGGAAATGGAGCATATCTTTAATGAGGTATAGAAAACTGTCAAATTGGGAGAAACCTTAAAAAGCTAGGCGACAGCTTAATCGAAGGGAGAACGGAGAATATGGCTGAAGAGAGAAACTGGGATCAAATCTGTACAAAGGCTGAGAAGTTTCACAAATTATCAACTTTAAATCAATATGCATAGTATGAAAGATGGAAGGTGAGAGTATTTACGAGGAGGGGGGGAAACGAATGTTTCCCAATTATTTTTACAATGAAATGCGAATGCGTCCTTTAGGAGGGCAGGGTCCTGCACAAAGTACAATTCAAGCTGTTCACCAGGCTATGCAAGCACAGCAACAAGCGTTACAAGCACAACAAATGCACCAAAGTATACAACCTTACTATTCATCGCAATATTATTACCCGATGTATATTACACAGGATGGAATGCTTTTTTCAGGGATTCCGCATGAAACTGTATATGGTTTATAGCAAATAATAACAGGAGACATTGCTGTTCGATGGACACTTATTCATAAATAATTTAACAAAACGCTTTTTAATTAAGTTTCAGCTTAACAAAAGAGGATCTGCCACGAATAGCAGACTCTCTCTTAAAATGGAAAAGAATAACTCTTACCTTACTCTTTTATCTGGCGAGGAGAAATGAAGGTTGTGCCAACAGGATTAGCTTTTGAGATTCCACCAGGATACGAATTACAAGTACGACCACGTAGCGGTATGACGCGTGACACGAAGCTACGAGTGATATTAGGTACGGTTGATAGTGGTTTTAGGGGAGAAGTTGATGTCATTGTTGATAACAACGAACGAGTATTGGGAGCGAATATGCAGGCTCATGTTATTGAAAGAGGGACGCGCATTGCTCAAGGCGTTATAGCGCCAGTGGAAACAGCACATTTTGTGGAAGTGGACGAGCTATCGGAAAGCCAAAGAGGTAAAAACGGATTCGGATCAACAGGAACTAAGTAATACCAAATTTGAATTTTGTTCAGGGTGAAAATTTAGTGAAACAAAAAGTAATGAATAAAAGGAAAAATCCCTGGGGGACAGGGATTCGATAAGGGAGATATTGTTGTCGTGCAATGTCGAAATTTGGCATATTCAACAAATTAATATTATCACGAATTTTTAGGGAATTGTGATAGTGGATGTGTCAAAAATGTGTACGGGTTTCATATACAGGCGTTATTTTACAATTATCTCGGCCGAGCCCTTCATAAGGAAGAAAGTGGTTTTAAGGATTTTTAAGAAAAATAAAAAGGACAGCCGATATTTGCGACTGAACTTTTTTTATAAAAAGCTTTATTTATCTTCAAGAGGTTTCATAACACTAGATGGAAGTTGATTGGTTGGAGCTAATACAGATTCTTCACTTGCTGGTTGAAGTGTTTTTAATTTTAGGAGTACACCTGCCTCTGTAGCAATTTCGTCCTCTTTTGCTTGATGTTGATGGCTTGATGTAGATATATTTTCATTCGCTTTCTCCATTTTACATCCCTCCTGATTACATGTAGGTATACAAGCGACATAATTGTTGAAAATTACTAAAGTGTTTTTTAGTATTGCACTGATTATGAATAAAATGTATTGAAAAATCTTTTAGTAATAAATGCCGTTGTAACAATAGTATAAGATAGATTTAAAATATTATGCTGGATGGGAAGAGAGATGAAAATCAAACAAAATAAAAGCTTTATTTTATAGCAAATAAAAAGAGAGAACACATATGAATGTGCTCTCAGAAAGGTAGATTTTTTATGAGAAAGGGTCTACATAAAATAATATATGCTTGTCTCAGTTAAAGGTGAAAAAAATCAACAAAAACGCTATTTTGTATGTAATAAAAATGCCATCTTTCAATGTGAGGGCATATGAGTAAGCATGTCTTATATCCATAATATATGCTTACCCTATCAAATAGTGACAAGTTAATAAAAATAAAAGAGCAGCTAGCAAAAACTAACTGCTCGGCTCCAATGGGAGACTGGAGAAAGATTATTGTATCTACAGTATTGACGGAATATTGAGTTTTATTCAAAAGAAAATGTTTATTAGGGAAGTCACACCAAAATCTTTGTTATTAGCCATATTAGATATGAATATTATTACTCTAAAATACAGAATATAGACTAATAAACAAGCTGTTTTTTATTTTTAATCATAGAATATGATGAATCCTATTATAAAGAGGAGGTAATCATATCTATGAGATGTAATTGTCATTTTAATCGCTTTCGAGATTGTGATAGATTTTGGGATAACTTAATGTTCTGTAGATGCAGACATAGAGATTGTGATGATCGTCGTTGTAGACGCGACTGTGATTGCGATGATTGTCGTCGTAGACGTAAACATGATTGTGATTGCGATTGCGATTGCGATGAGCGTCGAGAGTGGTAAAATTTCTTGAAAGAGTGCTTTTCTTCAAAGCACACTTTTTTGTTTATGGATTTTCTGAATTCTTTATTGATAGTAGTTATTTAATAGAAAGAATGTAGTTGTAATTCAATTTAAGGGCTAACAAAACAAACGAACACAACGAACAAAAATAGAGGAGGGGAATTATGGATTCTAAAGTATTTACTATGCAAATGAATGGTGAGAGTAAAGATGCAACTGCATATGGGAGTGGGATTACCAATTTAATACAGCAGAGAAAATGGTTTGTTCCTATTGGTCAAAGTCTAGAAAAAATCATTTATCATGATTTTGATGAAACATCACACATGGCAATTGGATGAAGAATTTAGTAAATTGAAAAAATATTTATAAATTGCACACCTTTTGAACTAGGCAAGCATATATTGAAGTATGGGACAAGCGTAAATCGCTTTTTTCATACTCATTGAAAACTCCTTATCACGAAAGAGCACTGTCGAGTGCTCTTTTTAATTTGGAATATATACATAGGTGAAAAAGCTTGGAGAAGTCATTTCATGCACAAAATGAAATGTGTGAAAATATAATGGGAAAATGTAGGGAAGACATAAATATTATTATTTTACAAGTGGGTATTGATGTCCGTGAATCCATGATAAATAAGATGATTCTAATATAGGTGGATGAATAATATGAATCCAAGAAATTTAACGGTTACGGGAGCATGGTTTCAAGTAGGTGGAAATACGATAGCTGCCATTGGAACTACAAGAGGGTTTATAGGAGAAGAAAATGTTGAAGAACCACTTGTAATTGTAGGTGGATCATTACAAGCTCTTGGATATATACTGCAATTGATAGCGTTAAAAGATTCCTTTGAAAAACAAGGGATGAAAGTAGAAGAAACTGCACTGAGTAAAGAGGAACAAATGAAACAAAGAAATAAATCTTTGGAGAAAACAGGGATTGAATTATTAGCTTTAGGGAATGTTTCAAATGTAATAGGAACGTTTTTTAATATACAAAAAGAAATGGAAGAGAATGATTATCTCATTATCACAGGAAATAGTCTACAGTCTATTGGTGCATTTGTAGGGGTAGAGGTGGCACTGAATGAGGAGCCTGAAATTCCATGGTTGATTGTAGTGGGTAATTCACTACAAACGCTAGGAGCTGGATTGCAAGCATTTCAAGGCATACACAACATATCCAAGGAAAACCAAATGATTGAGAAAAATGATAGAGAAAAAGAAGATGAGAGATTCGTTGGACTAATTGGTATTTGGATACAAGCAATTGGTACAGCAGTTTCAGCAATTGGAATTACACAAATGATAGAGGATTGAGTTTGAAACTTTAGCTATCGAGAAATTAGTATGAAGATTCATATGAATGGAAGGAAATATTTCATTCTCTTTTAAGGTCGGACAAGGACTTTAGGGAGGATTATTTTCTATAGCTCAATTTTTGGTAATTTAAAAGAATAAAAGATGTTTTATGGTGTAGGTTTTTCTTCTTTCCTGTCGAAGATGTAATAAAAGGGAGGTAGTAAAATGGCACAGTTTGAAGTTGGAAAAATCACTTATTTAGGAGAGAGAAAAGAAGAAATAGATTTTCGAATAGCTTATGTAAGGATTAATGACTATTTAGACTGGGAAGTCATTATACGTGGAACTACTGATAAAGATACAATTTTTATTGAAATAATGAAGAAAAATGAGCAACCAGTATTTGAATTTATTACTACTGAAGGTGAAGTTCTTCAAGGTAGGACAAAAATAGTGAAATTTATCCCGAAATTAATTGATACAGAAATTGATTTATTTGGTATTGGAAAGTTAAATGGTTATGAAATAAAAAGCGTCCAATAGGACATAGCCATCAAGTTAAGACTATGTATAATTTTCAACAAAAACAACCAACGCGTCTAATCATCTATAAATTAACAGAATCTGAACATACAAAACGATTAGAACGGCATAAAAAAGAAAAACGATGAATGCCTAAATATGCGAGTGGTATCAACTTGTTTATTACAAATATAAATGAAACTGACATGATGGCGAATAAAATTTATCAATTCTATTCTCTTCGTTGGCAAGTTAAAATTTTATTTAAAACATGGAAATCTATTTTTGGTATTCATGCGGTAAAAAAGATAAAACTCGAGCGATTCCAGTGCCATTTATATGGACAGTTAATTGCGCTATGTCCGACAAGATACTTCTCATTTGAAGGGATCGTTATCGGACTTTATTGAAGAGCACGAGATTGATGAGACGTTATTTAAATCCATCCTACGTAAGATGGATTTTGACCGAATTCAATTTGAGAAAGATATATCTTATTATTCTGGTGGACAAAAGAAAAAGCTGCTTATCGCTAAAAGTTTATGTGAAAAAGCTCATATATATATATGGGATGAACCATTAAATTTTATTGATATTTATTCGCGTATGCAGATTGAAGAGCTTATTCAACAATTTAATCCCACAATGGTTATTGTTGAGCATGATAAGGCATTTCAACAAACAGTTGCAACAAAAATTATACCTATGTAGTTCAAAGTGAATGATTAAAGATATAATCAGTAAATCAAGTCCTTAAACTATAAGGCACTTTAATGGAGTGATGAAAAAAGCCTAATTTCTCTACAATCAATTGAGAAATTAGGTTTTTTAATAGGAAAAGTAGGATACATATTAACAGAATACAATCATAAACGGGAATATGATATAAGACCATCAGGTTTTCCTACTATTCCCTTTAGGGGTGGGAGTGTCAAGTAATGATGTTATTTGTTGTATATGAAGAATTAACTATTCTTTATAATTATAGTGCAGAGCTATTAGATAAACACTTTCCTACATATAGGCCACTTGCTGCTGCTTGAGATAATGAATGAGTAATACCTGAACAATCTCCAATTAAATACAATCCAGTAATAGTTGTTTCAAACCTTTCATTGATTTTAATCGTAGAAGCATAAAATTTCCCATCAATTCCATATAGTAAAGTATCCTTATCGATAGGTTCTCCGATAAATTGTTCTAAACGTAGCAAAAATTCTTTGAGTCCTTCAATGTATAATGGAGGGATTTCTTTATTAAGATCTCCATAATCCCCCTGTAGTGTAGGTTGTATATGATTATATTTCATCATCTTTTCCAAGGTAGGTTGTCCCTTCAATAAATCCTCCAAACGCTGTACAACAATTCGATCTCGTCCTTGGTTAATTCCTTTTATAATTGTACTCGCGTATAAATTTGCTTCTGTCAGAGTAGGGAAATAACGTGGGATGAATAACGTGAAATTTAAGTTAGAAGTTCCGGTTCTTTGTTCTCGAAAATTTTGTCCATCAGGCATAACTAAACCTTCTTCATACTTACGAACAATACGCCCTTTGGGGTTCATACAATAGGTAGTTGCTGTGAAATTGTCATCTTGATAAGAGAGTTTTGTTTCAAATGTGTCTTTTAATATTGAGCGTAATTGATGTTCTTTCATCTCTACTCGAATACCTAGGTCTACACGGGTCTGCTCCTGTGCAATTTCAAGGGAAGAGCACATTTCTTTTAACCAATCCGCCCCGGAGCGTCCAGTTGCAAATACTAATTGCCTAGAATGAAATACCCCTTGATTTGTAGTAATTTTAAAATATTGTTTCTGTTTAACAATATGTTGTACGTTTATACGAAATTGGATATCTATCTTGTCACGTAAAAATTTGTAGAGTTGCTGAAAAATGTCGGTCGAAAGTGTAGTGCCTAGATGCCTTACTTGTGTTGTTAGCATTTGTAAACCACATGCCTCGGCTCTTTTGGTAATGTTTGGATTGTATGTGGAGTATTTTAGAACTGAATTTCCACCAAAACGACATAGGATATTATCTACTTCATCCATTAGTTTCATAAAAACTTCTTTACCTATTTTTTTCTCCAGTTCCCCTCCAAACCCGTTTGTGTAATTAAATTTCCCTTCAGATTTTCCTAGACCACCAAAACCAAAATATTTGTCACATGCATTACAGTTACATAATTCCCCTTGTTCTAAAGGACAATTTCGATATTCTAATGGCTTGCCTTTATCAAGAATTAAGATATTTTTGTTGCTTTGGGCTAATGCATAAGCCATAAAAACAGCGCTTACTCCAGCACCGATGATTGTAACATCATACATATTTTTTCACCTGCTATTGAATAGTTTGCTTGCTATTTTCCTAGTGTATAACAAATTTTCAACGTTTGGAAATAGCTCACATTGATTAGAGAGGTGAATGTTTTTTATCTTAATTTCCAGAAGAATCACCGTTTGTAATATAAAATACTTTAAAGTCCTATGAAAGATATATTCCCATAAAATCAATAGAGTAGATTGCTAATAGTATAAAATGCCATATTCCTGTAACAAAGACAAAGTATGTTATTCGTATAACGAAAAACATTAGAAAGAAGGAAAAGTTATGAAAAAAGTCTTACCCATAGTTGCATTAATAGGCATGATGAGCTTTGGAGCGCAAGAAATACATGTGAAAGCGGAAACTTACAAAAGTGTAGATTCTAAAATGGACTTTTGGAATTCTAAAAGAAGAGGTACGAATTTCATGAATAGTATGTCCTTACCTGAAAACTACAAAAGTGCAAAGGAAGCTAATATTGAATATGTTCGTTTAGCACCAGATAAATGGGCGAAAGATAAAGATTTCTTATTTGAAGATAAACCAGATACTTCTGGGAAAGATTTTCTCATAGGGAATGCAGATAACTATCAAGGACTAGTGAAAGAAGATGTAGCAAAATTAAAAGCAGATTTAGATGCTGCACAAGCACAAGGAATGAAAGTTGTGCTTACCATGCTTTCCTTACCTGGTGATCGCTGGCGTCAATTTAATCATAATCAAAATGATGATCGAATCTGGGAAGAAGAAAAGTATCAAGAACAAGCAAGCCAATTTTGGAAGGATCTTGCTATAGAATTAAAAGATCATCCAGCTGTAGTTGGTTACAATATTATCAATGAGCCACACCCAGAAACGGCTAAAAGTAATAGATATAATGATTTTTGGACAGAAGATTATAAGAAATGGTATGCAAAAATGGAAGGCACTACAGCAGATTTAAATAAATTCTATCAAAAGGTCGTTACCTCCATTCGTGAAGTAGACAAAGAAACACCAATTATATTAGATTCAGGTCTATACGCCACTCCTTGGGCTTTTAAATATCTGAAACCCGTCAAGGATAATAAAACACTTTATGCATTTCATATGTATGAGCCATATGAATTAACAAGTCAACGAGAAAATCAAAATAAAGAGTATCAATATCCTGGAATTGTAAAAGTAGGAGATTTAGAGAAGCCTGTTATGTGGAATAAAAAGGGGTTAGAAAAATTTTTACATCCTATTCACCAGTGGTCTAAGAAAAATCATGTACCATCTAATCGAATTATTGCTGAGGAATTTGGAATTAATCGTACTGTTCCAGGAGCCACTCAATATATGAAAGACCTTATTTCTATATTCAATCAAAAAGGTTGGCATCAATCGTTCTACGCATTTCGTGAAGATACTTGGACAGGAATGAATTATGAACTCGGAACAGGAAAGATAAAATGGGACGAAGAAGGTAGGCCAATACGTCAAGAGAATCCACTTTGGGATGTATTGAAAAATGATTTACAATCTCACAAGAAGTAAAAATGTCATCAGAGTAAAAATGGGTGGCACCAGATTATAAAAAAGAACGCTTTCCCACTTTTGGGATTGCGTTCTTTTTTGTTAATAATTCAACCTGTATCACCGTCGGCTAAACTTTGTATAAGAGTAGTAACTGTTTGAGTTCCAACTGAAGTATGTGTGCTTACTGTTAGAAATGTAATCAACAGCATTCCTAATAATACTTTTTTCACTTTAACGCCTCCTTTTTAAAAATTTCTTTTTTAGCTTCATAACTTAAATAGAAATATTTGCTTCCTTGTTCAAAATTTCCTTCGTTATGAAACTGAACTGCTAATGCCTCGGTATATTCTTGAACGTACTCCCATAATCTTTCTGTTTTAAAGTAGTCCATTCCTGCTAGTACTCCTTTTTCTAGTTTTTCAGCAGGAGATTTTTTGTTCATTTCTCTTAGGATTGTAAAGCGATATTGATACTCTTTGTTACCTAAGTCATTGCAGATGGTTAACCCTTTTTCGATGAGTTGGGATGCAATTTCTTCTTCTTTTAGTTTGACATGTTCTTTTGCTTTAACAAAAATTGCTTTGTAATGATGAGGCTTCTTCTCAACAACTTCTGATAAATATCGAATTGCTGAACTAGAAATATTTTGACTGGCATACATTAAACCCAAATTATGACGAACTAATAAGATTGCTTTTTCATTTTCTTGCTTTTGGAATGTCCCCATTGCCGTAATAAAATATTCTTCAGCAAGTTCAAATTCTCTTAAATGTGTACAAGCTAAACCTAATAAATTATCGCAATAAGCTGTTTTGAGTTCATAACCAGTGTGTTCAGAAAATATATCTCTAGCTTTCGTCCCATACTTTATGGCTAAGAGTGCTTGGTAAATATGATAATGATATGTTGCTAAATTATAGTAAAATTCAGCTTGTTCAAGTTCATCAGAGATGTGATTAAGTAATACTTCAGCTTTATCATAGTGCTCTTTAGCAAGATTATAATTACCGATTGCGTTAGAATGAATAGCTTTATAAAAATGATAGTAGTAAGCTAGGGAATTATCAGTTGGCAT
Source organism: Bacillus sp. IT-79MI2 (assembly GCF_949768135.1). Lineage (NCBI taxonomy): Bacteria > Bacillati > Bacillota > Bacilli > Caryophanales > Bacillaceae > Bacillus > Bacillus sp. IT-79MI2. Next base: position 12,602 of record NZ_CATKPV010000067.1, read on the forward strand.
ATCAAAGGATTCAATTTTATCAAAACTATTTTTTGAAATACTCAAATTATCTACTAAATAGTTATATCCGAAATCTAGCAGGTAATAGTAGAGTAATAAGCTTGAGTCTGCCTTTTTATTGGGAATAAGAGTATCAATTTCTTCTTTTAAACGATGAGAATTATTTATATTACGTGAACGTATTTCTTGATACCAATTATTTAATAGTTCTTTAATTTGTTCATTCCCCTTAACTTTGACATTCATGAAAACCCCTCCTTTTTCGAATATTCTTATAAATAATGATAGCAGGAATAAAGTGTAATAGAAATTAAGTTTCTATATTTCTCAACATTTGTCTAACAGTTTTATTTTTAAAGCAACAAATAACCAAAAGTTATGTTTATTGACACGCCCCCCTAAAAGTGGGAGCGCTGTCGCACCGTAGTGAACTTTCTCGTTCGGAACATCTGTAATCGGTTAAATCTAGAATAATAACGAAATTTCTAAGAGATTCAAATGTGGGAATATGGGGGGAATGAGGAAATCTAAAAGGGCAAATACATTAGTATTATTTTCTGATCATACAAAAGGTATTTACGATGATCGTTGGAATGAAGATATACTATATTACAGGGGAATGGGGAAAGAAGGGGATTAAGTTCTAGAAGGAAATCAAAACAAGACTCTACATGATTCTAATGAAAATGGAGTAGGCGTTTATTTATTTGAAGCGTTTGAAACAGATAAACATATCTTTATGGGGCAAGTAAAGCTTATAGAGCAACCTTTTCAAGAGATTCAGGAGGATACGCAAGGAATCAATAGAAAAGTATGGGTTTTTCCAATCCAGTTATTGGCTAGAAATGTAGTACTTCCTCAGAATATTGTTCAGATTCGACAAGAGCAAGAAATGAAAAAAGCAAGAGGATTAAATTATGAAGAACTAAAGGACCGTGCTACAAAGGTAATATCTATTAGTAACAAACGATTTACAAAAACGAAAACATATCAGCGTAATGAATATGTAGCTGAGTTGGCTAAGAGGCGTGCACAGGGTATATGTGAATTGTGCGAACGGCATGCTCCTTTCAAAGATAAATAAGGGAATCCATATTTAGAAGCTCATCATGTAAAATGGCTATCGGATGGTGGGGAAGACTCGATTTATAACACTGTTGGAGTATGTGCAAATTGTCATCGCAAGTTACATGTGTTAAATAAAAATGAAGATGTTGCGAAATTAAAGAAAAAGCTAGAGCAGAATAAAACGGGAAGATGAGATAACGCAAAAGAATGAAACGATATCAAGGAAGTGATTAGCGATGAAGAAAAAAGTATCGGTTGTTGGAGCAGTAATATTCAATGAACAAAATGAAATACTATGTGCATTACGTTCTTCTACAATGTCATTACCTAACTATTGGGAATTTCCTGGTGGGAAAATTGATGAAGGAGAAGCGCCGGAAGAAGCACTATTACGTGAGATTAAAGAAGAGCTAGGTTGTTTTATTACTGTAGGTGAAAAAATAGAAGAAGTTGAGCATGAGTATGAGAATATTATTGTTCATCTAACTACATATAAAGCATACATAGAGTCCGGTGTGCCTAAAGCACTTGAACATGCAGAACTCAAATGGGTTAATGTTAATAATTTATTAGAGCTAAAGTGGGCCCAAGCGGATATTCCGACTGTAGAGGTCTTGTGTTTATAATTTAAAATGCTGGGTCTATTATAACGAAAAAGAAACCGGATTTGTACTGAACTGCACCCCAATAGTTAATTGTGTCTAACAATTGGGGTGCAGTTCAGTAATCGGAGTCGGTTTTATTTATTACATAGCGCTTGTATATTTACCTACCGTACATGCTATGTGCGATAGAGTACCTCGTAAAGGGAGGTGTTTTTTGTTTAATCGAGACTTCACACCCACTTTACACTCGGTTAATATCCATCTGTTGAAATTTTACATGTAAGGCGAAAAACAAACGTAAAAGGAGGGAGGGCTTAATAATGGTGCAAACACATTCGAACTTATACGAAATATCAATGTCAGGCGGACAGGAGTTAATGTGGTATAACGTGGAGGTCAAACAAGGTAAGCATACATACGAATTCGAAATCTATCGAGTGAGTGATACCATTTCGGTGTTTTATGTAGATCAGTTCGAAAGACAACTGACGATAGCTAGTACCGAAGAGATGCTGATGATGTTAGTTTACGAGGAAGACAAGATGCGTTATAGAAACATCGTAGGGGATGCGGAGTGGTTATTTACTGGACGGTATACATAATCATCGAGGAATGACGAGTGAAGAGGAATCAGCGTTTTTGTACCTGAAGGAAAATGTATTAGATGAAATGGTAGCAAAATTGGAAGCGTAAAAGAGAACCGCCTATATAGGCGGTTTTTTGTTTCGTTAGTTTCATGTATCTAATGATATATGAAACTAACTGATAATGTATTTAACCAAAATACTGTGAGTAAAAAAATAAAATGAGGAAAATTAGTGTTTTACCTAATAATCTATTAAGTAAATCTACAGGAATAAAGAGTTCACCCAGTGTAATGTTTTTGAGATTATTTAAATTTTTCTTTTTTAATAAACCTTTTAACGTTTGAAAATCTATCTTATTTGAAAAAGACCAACCTGGCTTAGCTTTTGTATCTGAATTTACTTTAAAAATAACATGAATACCATAAGATTTTATACCACTTATATTTAATAATAGAATGAACCCTAAGATGATAAACCAAGTCATTTTGAGCACCTCGCTTTGATATTTAATATTATGATATTAAATGCGTTGAGAAAGTGTGCTGTTGTCCATGAAAAATGTTGCGAATTTGTTGCGATTATGTTGAGAATAATATGATACTACTATTGATTTTGAAGGCCGAGAAGACTTTCGAAATTTTATTTTGCTAGGCACCTGAAAAATCCGTGTATCAAAAAATAACTTTAGGTCTTAAAAATGCTGTATCGTTAGAAAATTATATTATAGGATTAAAACAAGTTTTACTAAATGTGAAAAATATCCAAGAGCACCCAGCCTCTACACTAGCAACGTTTCTCGAAAAAGGAGCGTGACGGTTCTCAAAAGAAATTGAAGAAATGTATCCATCACCGAAAAATGGATTAAAATCCTTTGTACAAAGGGAACTTTTATCTGGTAGCTAACAAATTAAAGAAATTCTTGGTGAACTTTACATTGAGAAATATTGAAAATGGGAGTGATTGAAAATGGCATATCTATTACAAGTTGATTTTCCGTTTGAAGGTCCTTTTGGTGAAGAGATGGCAAAAGCATTTTGGGATTTAGCAAATAGTATTAACGAAGAAGAAGGGTTCCATTGGAAAATATGGACAGAGAATCAAGACACAAAAGAAGCTGGAGGTATCTATGTATTTGAAGAAAAACAAGATGCTGAAAAATATGCTGAAATGCATAGAAACAGACTTCAATCGTTTGGTGTTAAAGATATTAGGGTAAGAATTTTTGACATCAATGAAAAGCTAACCAAACTTAATTATGGTTATGTTAAATAATAAGGAATACGGCACGGCATTCTCGACAGTTGAAGTAAGGGAGTGATTATTATGAAAGGGGTTAAAAGAAAAAATATAATTATCTTAGTATGTCTATCGGTGTTAGGTGGCTTAATATTTCTTTTTACATCTAATAAAGATTCTAAGATTGACGATTTTCCTGTACCGATGTCAGCCATTTATATTAAAGAGGATATATAGTATTATTCCTATAAACAAAGCTAAGGGATGGGAATATCTTGGTGAAAATGGTCATACTATAGAATTTCAAAAAGGTAATAGAAAAATAATTATTTTGCATCTACCAGAGGATAGAAATTATTATTTATTGGAATATTTTAAGAGCGTGTTTTGATCAATCTTTTTTTAAAACAGGCTCTTTCTTTTTGTTCGTTTTTCAAGGTTATTTGCATTAATTTGAACAAACTTTATTCTAAAACAATAGCTTAAAAAAGTAATGTGTCTAACTTTGGCTTTTGTTTTGTTACTCTATCTTTATGTATTTGGCCAGATTGCGGAGTGACGGATTGCGCAAATAATGGAAATTTGAAATCATTTGGGGTACCGTCATATGCCCATCAACTTAAGAATATCAACTACCCTCAATTGTACAAAAACGTTATTCTTTCTAAACAAGGTTATTAGAAAGGATGACGCCTTTTTGTATTTAAGGGTATTAAAATCTCTTAAGGTGAGGGTATGTATGATGATTGGTTGGTTGATTTTGCCACATATTAGGTGTTTTTTACGGAATATTCAAAATAACATCTCGATGGCATAATATTATATTGTTTATATTTACGAATGCTTAACATTGGATTAATCCGATATTTACATTATTTAGGTATTCTAAAGAAGTAAACAAGTAACAAAAAATACAATGTGAATAGGAGGGAACTTAAATCGATTCAAATGACAGAAGTTGGGCATAGTGTAAACTTATTTGAATTTTTTATTTAATAAAAATCTATCAATCATTATATAAAAATAACCTAGTATCCTTATTGATAAGTAGGCTATTTTAATAATGATAGTAAATAAAATGGGTCTATCGATGTGTTTTTATCTGAATTTTCTAATTTGATTATTTCAACTTTATGATGATAGTAGGAGGGAATTTTGTGTGATAGTATGTGTGGTATAAAGTATAGAAAATTCTGAAAAGGGGATGTGGATTGGATGTTCAAACTACTGTGAAAAATAAAGTTACAGAACTATTAAATCATTATTTTCATCGAGTGAAGGTGAATCTTGTAGAAGAGGAAAATTAAAGAGAATTATATGAACATGAATTGATTAATGAACTATTCCCGTTGTTTAATGTTGCAGGAAATGACAACATGAATAGAGATTTTCTAATTCGCTTTAGTTTATTTGTAAGGGAGATTATTTCAGAGCAAGAACAGAAAATGAAAGAACTTGAAAAAACAAGAGATGAAGAGATAAATGTATTTGATTTAGTAGAGCGAAAAAAGATAATGAACTTTATGATTAGTTGAAGTTTGAATTGTATTAAAGTTTAAATAAAAATATTTAGAGTGATTAATTATGTCCAATAAAGGGGTCCCATGTACGCAAAAACATCCGTTTTAGTAAACTTAAGGAGATCGTTTTTATGAAAACTACCGACTCAAAAAGTCTATGGGGAAATACAATTTATTTACAAGTTTTCTCTGCGTATTCACTGATTATGCTCGGAGTATTTATTGACATGTTAGCCATTATGACCATTGTTGGTTTTGAATGGAATGTAGACCCCACCATGATTGGATTGATTCCCGTTGCGTATGCACTTCCTGGAATTTTATTTAGTTCATGGGCAGGTGTGATTGCTGATCGCTTTAGAAAAATTCCAATTATGATGTTTAGTAATCTTATGGTTGGTCTATTAACAATTGTTCTTTTATTTGTCCAAAATATTCATTGGCTATTGTTAGCATTAATGATTCGATCCATTTTTACCGTTTTCTATTATCCTGCACAGCAAACACTAACACGACAAATTGTATCCCCTGATTTGCTTACCAAAGCGGTAAGTATCAACGGTATAGTTGAGCAAGGAACCAAGATAGTGGGTCCGCTTATAGGAGGAGTGTTATTGAGCTGGTTTCAGCCAGAGTTTTGTCTTGTAATAAGGGCAATATGTTGTTTACTAGCTGTTTTGGTTTTATTGCCCACAATAAGGTTTAAGGAATCTCTGTCAAGAGAACATATAGAAAAGCAACAGCAAAGTACTTGGACTGCTTGGTTACAAGGTTGGAGTTATGTATTATCCAATCGGATGATATTATCAACCATGATTTTCTTTACAATAGGTATGGCAGTATTACAATTAGTAGACTCGCAGTTCCCTACTTTATTTAAGAGTTTGTTCCCAAATGATAAGAGTAAAATGGGATATATCATTTCTATTATTGGTATTGGGGGAATACTTGGTGCATTCTTAACACAAAAAATAAAACATTTTCAATACGGTTGGGTAGTATGTGGAGGCATTGCATTAATGGGAATTGGCTTTGGTGGAATTAGTCTGATAAGTCTGACAAGTCCCGGTACATCCCTTATTTTTGGCTATCTGATTAGTTTTATCGCTGGTATTGGAAGTGGACTTATGCTTGTATCCAATCAAGTCATTCTGCAAATAGAATCTCATCAAGAACAGGTCGGAAGAGTGTTTGGAATTCAAAGCAGTTTAGCAAATGCAGTCCTCATCATTTCTCCAGCTATGAGCGGACCACTGGTTCATCTTTTCGGAGTAATTCAACTCTATCTTTATGTAGGTATTGGGCTCATCATCATTGGAGTAATTGGGGTTTCATTACAAAAATATTTTTGGGTTAAACATGAAAACGAACACATAAAAGTAACTAATCTTTGAAGGGAGATTTCTTTATGTCCAATGAGGAGCGTTATCTTTTAAGTCATCCACAGAGAAGAATATGGTATACAGAAGTTATTTATTCAGGTAAAGGTATATGTAATCTAAAATTCTTGTTCAAGATCCATCGAAAAATGGATTATTCATTATTAAATCGAGCCATGAATCGTGTTATTAGTGAAAACGATGGTTTGTGTATCAGGCTGAAAGAACATGGACATCAGGAACCTGAGCAATATTTTGTTAAACATCAAGAACGAGAATTTGACTTCTTTGATTTCAGTTCCGAGAGAGATTCAGATTTGCTGGAAAAATGGATTGAGCAGAAGGCGCAAGAGACGTTTACGTTATTTGATTCTGATTTATACTATTTCGCTTTAATAAAATTAAGCGATAATGAGTGTGCCGTCTTTGGCAATGTCCATCACATTATCATGGATGGTTTATCAATCCAAATTTTTACTAGTCAGATTGCTAAATATTATCATGAGTTTCATAGTGAGACAGATGTGAGCATACCTAGGAACTCATATGTTCAGTTTCTAGTCAATGAACAGACATACTTGAACAGCAGTCGTTTTCAAAAGGATCAAAACTTTTGGTTAGAGGAATTCAAAACACTTCCATCCGTGACGGGATTGAAACCCTGTAATGCTTACCAAGTTAGTACGAGAGCATCACGCGAGATGTTTGTATTATCTGAATATTTCAAGAAAAGCATAGAAGAATTTTCTGAAGGATACAAATATAGTATATATACTCTTTTTGTTGCTGCGCTTTCGTTGTCGATGTATCGATGGACCTCATCGCTTGATATTGCCCTAGGAATGGCTTATGGCAATCGTATGACTAAAATGGAGCGGGAATTAATTGGAATGATGGTGAGTACAGTTCCTCTAAGAATGGATATCGATCCTGAAGAAGAAGTACTCTCATTTATTGGTCGAGTGTCCAGAAAACAAAGTAAATCATTACGACATCAGAAATATCCATTTGATTTGTTATTAAAGCAGATTAATAAAGAGAATAACAGTAATGTTCGACTTTTTGGAACTACAATTGATTATAGAGATCGTGCTGAAAGTGGTGACTCTCTTTGGATTCCAAATCGTGAAGAGGTACAAGATTTTGCAGTACATATCGAAAATTTGACTGATATAGACTCTTTACAAGTACATGTTGATTATCGTGAAGAGCTATTTTCCAAAGAAGAGATAATTCGCTTTTTTAACACCATGCTAGCATTAATGGAAAACATATTTAAAAATCCGAAGCAGAAGGTTGCTGAGATCGAAATCATTTCAGAAGAAGATAAAAGAAAAAGTTTAGTAGAGTTCAACGATCCTAAGCTTGACTTTCCACCTCAAGCAACCATCCATGAGTTGTTTGAGCAGCAAGCGACGATTCATCCCAATGCCATTGCAGTTATTTATGAAAAGGAGAGGCTTACCTATAGGGAGCTTAATGAACGTGCGAATCAGTTAGCTCACTATCTACAGAAAAAAGGAGTAGGACCTGATTCATTGGTTGGACTTTGTGTTGAACGTTCTCTTGAAATGATTGTAGGTATTTTGGGGATTTTGAAGGCTGGTGGAGCTTATGTTCCACTTGATCCAACATATCCAGAACAGCGACTTCAGTATATTTTAGAGGATGCTAGCATTCAGTTAGTCGTAACGCAAGAGAGTTTAAAAGGATCGAAATGGTTACCAGAGAATATCAAATCGATTTGCCTTGATCGAGATCAAGTTGAGATTGAGAAAGAAAGTACTGCTTTACCGATTTCTGATGTAAGTCCTCAACATCTCGCTTATGTAATCTATACTTCAGGATCAACAGGGAATCCGAAGGGAGTGATGGTAGAGCATCACAATGTGATTCGTTTATTTAAATCAACGGAATGCTGGTATCAGTTTGGTGAAAAAGATACTTGGACGCTTTTCCATTCTTATGCATTTGATTTCTCAGTTTGGGAAATTTGGGGAGCAATGCTCTATGGTGGGAAATTGGTTGTTGTTCCTTACTGGATCAGTCGATCGCCCAAGGATTTCTATCAACTGTTAGTAGAGGAAGAGGTTACGGTTCTTAATCAGACACCTTCCGCATTTCGACAATTAATACAGGTGTGTGAACAAGAAGATGAGAATAAAAACTTGCATCTGCGCTATGTCATATTTGGTGGGGAAGCACTCGATCCTGCCAGCTTGCTACCGTGGTTTCAAAGGTATGGAGAGCAGAACCCGCAGTTAATCAATATGTATGGAATTACAGAAACTACCGTTCATGTTACGTATTATCCAATTACTCAAGATGATGTGCAGCATTCTTCAAGAAGTAATATAGGAAAGCGGATTCCAGATTTAGAAGTGTATGTGCTAGACGCTTGTCAACAGCCTGTGCCCATTGGCGTATCTGGTGAACTATATATTGGTGGAGCGGGACTCGCACGTGGGTATTTAAACAGACCTGAATTGACTGCAGAACGTTTCATTCCTCATCCATTTAGTAGTGATCCGGGAGCGCGATTATATCGGACAGGAGACTTAGCGAGATACTTGCCGAATGGAAATCTGGATTATCTTGGGCGGATTGATCATCAGGTGAAAATCCGTGGTTTCCGAATTGAGCTCGGGGAAATTGAATCTGCTTTAAACGCGCATGCATCCATAAAAGAGGCTGTTGTAATTGTTCGAGAAGATCAGCCGGGTGATAAACGATTGGTGGCATATGTCGTGGGTGATGGGAATGTAGGTGCGTGGAGAGATTATCTCAAGGCGGAACTACCAAGCTATATGGTTCCTTCAGGATTTGTAATGATGGACGCCATTCCACTAACTGCTAACGGTAAAGTTGATCGTGAGGCCTTACCTGTACCAGAGGAGAAGAAAATCGAAAGTGAATGTGTTGCCCCGCGAAATGGTAAAGAAGAAAAGCTGGCTACCATTTGGAAGCGAGTATTAGGGATTAAAAAGGTGGGAATCCATGATAACTTCTTTGAAATTGGTGGAGACTCGATTCTCAGCATTCAGATCATATCACAAGCGAGTCAATTGGGTTTAAAACTTACACCCAGGCAAATGTTTGAATTCCCAACGATTGCCGAGTTGGCGCAAGTGGTCAAAGAAGATCAGGGAGTACAAGCGGAGCAAGGGGTTGTGACGGGAGAGGTACCGCCTACTCCAATTCAGTATTGGTTCTTCGAGCAAGAACATCCGCGTCCACAACATTGGAATCAATCGATGCTTTTAAGAGTAAGAGAGAGATTGGATGTGGAGTTACTAGAGGAAGCCCTATTAAACTTACTCAAACATCATGATGCCTTACGTTTCCGGTATGAACAGTTGCCAAATGCAACCTGGAAGCAGAGGAATGAGGGAATCGATGAACAGTCTGTACTTCGTGTGGTAAAGCGGAACGATGCTGATCAACAAGCGTGGAATCAAGTGATACAAGAAGAGATGGATATTACTCAAGCCAGTTTCAATTTACTTACAGGGCCGTTGATGAGAGTCGTGTACTTTGATGACGGTTCGAATGGGAACGATCGATTATTCTGGACGATTCATCATTTAGTAGTAGATGGGGTATCATGGCGAATTCTATTGGAAGATTTACAGGCGGTATACAACCAGATGAAACAAGGTCAGAAGGTTCAGTTACCTGCGAAAAGTACATCCTTTAAAGAATGGTCGGAACGACTACAGGCATACAGTGAGTCAGACCTTTCAAAAGAAGTAAAAGATTATTGGCACGAACAGGTAGAAAAACAAGTGATGACGATTCCGATGGACTACCCTATACAGGAAACGACAGAAGCATCGATTGATCAAGTGACGATGACGTTGGGAGCAGAAGAGACCCACGCGTTGTTACAAGAAGTTCCGATGACTCATAAGACAAGGATTAACGAGGTACTATTGACGGCATTAGTACAAGCTATAGCTGACTGTACAAATCATCATAAGGTTTCTGTTCACTTGGAAGGACATGGGAGAGAAGAGGTGATTGAAGGCGTTGATCTATCGCGGACAGTGGGTTGGTTCACGAGTATTTATCCCGTTCACCTTGATCTTCAGGGATCAACAACACCTATTGAGGGATTAAAGGCTGTGAAAGAGCAATTGCGTCGAATTCCGAATCAGGGCATTGATTATGGCATTTTACGCTACTTGAGCAGAGAATTGCTTCCGTTCTATCAACAGCAAAAACCATCAATAAGCTTTAACTATTTGGGAAAATTTGATCAAGTGTTTTCCAAAGAATCTTTGTTTATGCAGGATACAGGATTTACACGCTTAGATCATGCTCCAGAATCGAAACCATCTCACTCGATTGATGTTGTTGGTATGGTGAAAGATGGGAAGTTACATTTTGTTTGGATGTATAGTAGAGAACAGTTTTCTAGATTGACGATTAAAGCGATAGCAGATGTCATGTTGAATCAACTTCGTCTACTGATAAATCCACCAACGACAGAGTCTGCTTTTATGGTATCTGACTTTGCTGATGCAGAGGCACTTACGGAAGAAAGCTTGAGTAAAGTATTACTTAAATTAACAAAGAAGAGGGTGTAACGATGGGGGAAGTTATCGATATATACGGATTATCACCTTTGCAAAAAGGGATACTGTTTCATACTTTATATGATCAAGATGATGAGCATTCTTTTTCCTACATTGTACAGGTAGGTTTCTTACTCGGTGGTCGATTGGATGTTGCTACTTTCGAAAAGGCCTGGGAATACGTCATTCACCGACATGAGATTCTACGTTCTGTTTTTGTGTGGGAGGAAGTAGAAAAGCCATTGCAAGCTGTTTATCAACGTCTTCCTTTTACTATTCGTCGAGAAGACTGGAGCGCTCTTTCATGCGGAGAGAGGGAAAAGAAATTACACCAGTTTTTAAATGATGATCGGAGAAAAGGGTTTTCGTTAGATGAAGCACCGTTGATGAGAATCACTGCGATTAAAGAAACAGAAGAAGAAACGAGAATCATTTGGACGCATCATCATATTTTGTTGGATGGGTGGAGTGTGTCCCTGATCTTCGGTGAAGTGATGGGAGTTTATCTCAAGATGATAAAGGGAGAAGCATTCGATCTTCCAAAGTCTCTTCCCTATAAAAAATATATCCAGTGGATTAATAAACAAGATCGAAGTAAAGCTGAGAAATTCTGGACAGAAGAATTAAAAGGATTTCATGCACCTACGCCATTAGCGATGGAAAGAAGTGACCAGGGGCAGGAGAAGGGTTATGGAGAGAGCGTTTATCAGCTATCTGAGGAACTGACTGAAACTTTACAAGAGTGGGTACGAAATAGTCAGCTAACATTAAATACGTTAATACAAGGAGCCTGGGCTTACTTGATGAGCCGGTATAGCGGTGAAAGCGACATCGTATTTGGTGTGACTAGTTCTGGACGTCCTACTGAATTAGCAGGGGCAGAGAAAATGGTTGGTCTATTCATTAACACATTGCCTACCCGAATTCATGTAAAGAATGATACATCAGTAGTAGACTGGCTCCGTAAGATACAGATAAAAGAAATGGAACGGAGACAATACGAGTATAATTCGTTGGTCGATATTCAAGGGTGGAGTGAAGTTCCAAGGAGCAGTACTTTATTTCATACCTTGTATGTGTTCGAAAATTACCCGATCCAAGGAGAGCGCAATGCTGATTTAAGATTACTAGAGGTCCAAAGTGCAGAACAAACAAATTATCCTTTGACGCTCATTGCAATGCCGGGTAAGGAATTTACTTTGAAGTTGATGTATGACCGCCATCATTTTGATGAAGAGACCATTCATCGGATTCAGGATCATCTATCGCAAACATTAATTCAGATGACGAAAAGCTCAGATTCAAAGCTATCCGAAATTACCCATTTAACAATGGAAGAGCAGGTACAACTGCTAGAGAAATGGAATGATACCCAAGTAGAATATTCATCTGAAAGCATGATTCATACGTTATTTGAGCAGCAAGTGGAGAAAACGCCAGAAGCGATCGCGGTTATTTATGAAAATGAGAAACTTACCTATAGAGAGCTGAATGAGCGTGCTAATCAGCTAGCTCACTATTTACAGAAGCGTAGTGTGGGTCCAGAGTCTTTAGTCGGTGTATATATGGAAAGATCGCCAAAAATGATGATAGCGTTGCTAGGGGTTCTAAAGTCAGGAGGAGCTTATGTTCCACTTGATCCTACGTATCCCGAGAATCGGCTACGCTATATATTAGAAGATGCTAGAATCGAAGTACTAGTGACGCAAGAAAAGTTAGAAAAAATAGGTATATCCGAACAAATTGAAATAATTTGTATGGATCAAGATCGCATTGCGATTGAACAGGAAGAACCGATCGTATGTACAAGCAGTGTAGCAGGAAAAAATTTAGCATACGTTATGTATACTTCAGGATCTACAGGTAATCCAAAGGGAGTGATGATTGAGCATCATTCGGTGATCAATTATCTTGAATGGATGCAACATCAATATCCACTCTCTGAAAAGGATGTGGTCTTGCAGAAAACACCATTCTCATTTGATGTATCTGTATGGGAGTTATTTTGGGGTATTAGTGTAGGAGCATGTGTATCCTTCCTGCCTCCAGGTGGAGAAAAGGATCCTTCTATAATAGCTGAAGTGATAGAGAAGCATCAGATTACTGTTGTCCAATTTGTTCCTTCGATGCTATCTGTTTTCTTAGATCATTTCGATCATATTGATTTGAAACTGAAATGTTCATCCGTGCGTCATGTGTTTTCCGGTGGGGAAGAGCTTAGTCCAGGGGTGGTTAGACGATTTCAACAGCACTGGGATCAGAGCGGACAAGTTAAATTGACCAACTTTTATGGACCAACAGAAGCAACCATTTACGTGAATGCATTTGACTGTCAGCCCCATCAAGAATTTGTTTCTATTGGTAATCCGATACAAAATATCCAGCTGTATGTATTAGATCAGAATCAGCGTTTGCAATCGATAGGGATAGAGGGTGAGTTGTATATTGGTGGTGCAGGTTTAGCACGTGGTTACTTAAACCGACCTGATCTCACTGCTGAAAGATTCGTTCCGCATCCGTTTCAATTAGGAGAACGGCTATATCGAACCGGAGATTCAGTAAGATATCTAACTGATGGGAATTTAGAATTTATAGGCAGAATGGACCATCAAGTGAAAGTGCGTGGCTTTCGGATTGAGCTTGGAGAAATTGAAGCGACTTTAGAAAGGCATTCGTCTATTAAAGAGGCTGTCGTGCTAGTGAGAGAAGATCGCCCTGGTGATCAGCGATTGGTAGCGTATGTGATAAGCGATGGAAATATCCAAAATTGGCGAGCGTATCTCCAGGACCAATTACCGAATTACATGGTTCCAGCACACCTTGTAGAGTTGGAATATTTCCCACTTACTCCGAATGGAAAAATCGACCGAAAAGCCTTACCAGCACCGGAAGGACAACCTATGGGAGAGTTTAACGTCCTACCAAGAACACCATCGGAAGAGCTCATCGCCTCGGTTTGGAGTCAAGTGTTAGGAATAGAAAATATCGGAATTCAGGACTCTTTCTTTGAACGGGGTGGGCACTCATTACTCGTTACCCAAGTCGTCTCTAGATTACAAGAAGCATTCCGGATCAAAATCCCGCTACGTGAACTATTCAAGTACGATACGGTGGAGGCATTGACGAAGCGACTGGATCAGTTGTGTAAAGGAGACAAAAAACGAGAGATTCCACCACTTGTACCTATGTCGCGGGAAGAATCTATTCCGCTTTCCTACGCACAGAAACGCCTATGGTTCATTGATCAATTAATGCCAAATAGTGCGATATACAATATTCATGCAGCATGTCGACTGACAGGAAAATGGTCACTTGAAGCATTGGAGACGGGATGGAATCAGTTGATTGAACGTCATGAATCATTGCGGACAGTAATTCAAGAGCGAGAGGGTGAACCCGTTCAACAGGTTCAGTCGCATGTTTTCAAACCCCTTCCTCAAATGGATCTAACAACTCTCCCTCTGGAAGACAGAGAAAGAGAGTTGAAGCGGCTCGTTCAAAACGAGGCGGAGGAACCATTTCATTTGGGACAAGGTCCTTTGATCCGAACACGAATTTTGAAAGTGGACAAAGAGGAATGGGTACTTCTTTGTACGATGCATCATATTGTTTCGGATGGGTGGTCAATGGGAATCTTACTCGAAGAATGGATGGCTTTTTATGAAGGAGCCATTAGTGGAAAACCAGTGGAACTGAGGGAGTTACCTGTTCAATATGCGGACTTTGCCATGTGGCAAAAAGAATGGCAAAAAGAAGAGAATCTTGATCAGCACCTTCAATATTGGAAGGAAGAATTGGCTGGTGAGTTACCGGTCTTGCAATTACCGATGGATCGTCCTCGACCTGCTGTTCAAACCCACCGTGGTGCAAGTCAATCTCTGATGGTGGCGAATTCCTTACGGGAAAAGCTCAAGGAATTAAGTCTGCAAGAAGGCTCCACCTTATTTATGACCTTGATGGCGGCGTATCAAAGCTTCCTTTCTCGTTATACGGGACAAGATGACATCTTGGTTGGAAGCCCGATTGCGAACCGGAATGTTAAAGAGATTGAAGGATTAATAGGTTTCTTTGCAAATACGTTGGTTTATCGAGCTGATTTCAGTGGAAATCCGACGTTCCAAGAACTTCTGTCGCAGATACGAAAAAAGGCACTAAAAGCATACGAGTATCAGGACATTCCGTTTGAGAAAGTGGTAGAAGCCGTAAAACCTGAACGGAATACCAGTCATTCGCCGATTTTCCAAACCATGTTTACCTTACAGAATACGAAACAAGAGTTACCTCAGCTATCAGAAAGAAACATGGAGCTGATGGAAAGTCATACTTCGGTTGCCAAATTTGATTTGAGTTTATTTGCATCGGAGACAGAAGAAGGGTTATTGCTAACTTTTGAATATAATACCGATTTGTTTAATGTTGCAACTATTGAACGAATGGCAGGTCATTTTGAACATTGGTTATATGAAATTGTATCTCATCCAAAAGATTCACTATCAAAGCTGAATATGCTATCGAAAGCAGAATATAAGAGGTTACTAGAGGAATGGAATGACACAGGTGTTGTGGCCATACGTGAAAGCACGATTCATACATTGTTTGAGGAACAAGTGGAGAAAACGCCAGAAGCGATCGCGGTAGTGTGCGAAGATGAGGAGCTAACGTATCAAGAACTGAACGAACGCTCCAATCAGTTGGCCCATTATCTTCAAAAGAGGGGTGTGGGATGCGAATCATTGGTTGGGATCAGCGTTACACGTTCATCCGAGATGATTGTCGGTCTCCTAGGAATCATGAAAGCAGGAGGAGCGTATGTTCCGATTGATCCTGCGTATCCGGAGAGTCGGATACGGTATATTTTAGCGGATGCTCAAATCGAGGTACTGGTGACACAGGACAAGTTGCAGCAAAAAATGACGTTACCTGAATCGGTTAACATGATTTGTATCGATCGTGATCGAGCAGCGATCGAACAGGAAGTAACGACGGCATGTACGAGTGAAGTGACAAGCGATAACTTAGCTTATATCATCTATACCTCAGGATCCACTGGCAATCCTAAGGGAGTGATGATTGAGCATCGGAGTACGTTGGCGATGATCCATTGGGCACATCAAACCTATTCCCGACAGGAATTAGCGGGAGTGCTGGCATCAACTTCACTATCCTTTGATCTATCGGTTTTTGAAGTATTTGTTCCTTTGACGAGGGGTGGCAAGGTAATTGTCGCTGAAAGTGCCCTTCATCTGGACAAGTTGTCTACGAAGGATGTGACCTTGGTCAATACTGTGCCATCAGCAGCGAAGGAACTGGTTCGAGCAAAGTTAATCCCTTCTTCGGTAAAAGTGATGAATTTGGCTGGAGAACCGTTGCCGCAGTCACTGGTCCAGCACTTGTATGAGAGAAGTCCGATTGAAAAGGTGTACAACCTATACGGTCCATCCGAAGATACTACCTACTCTACGTATATGAAGCTAGAAAAGGGTGTTATGCACAAGGTACCACCGATTGGTAGACCCATCTCTAACACAGAAGTATATGTACTCAGTGCAAACCAGCAAATGGTCCCGATTGGTGTAGTGGGTGAGCTTTACATTGGGGGATCAGGCTTGGCGCGTGGCTACTTAAATCGCCCTGACTTAACAAACGAGCGTTTTATCCCGCATCCATTTAAAGAAGGGGAGCGAGTATACGGGACGGGAGATCTTGTGAGATATCTACCGGACGGGAATTTGGATTATCTCGGTCGGATCGATCATCAAGTGAAGATCCGTGGATTCCGGATTGAGCTAGGGGAGATTGAAGCGACGTTACAAAGTCATTCATCAGTTAACGAAGTCGTTGTGATGGTATGCGAAGATCATCCGGGTGATCAGCGTTTAGTTGCCTATGTAGTGGGAGAAGGAAATGCTCATGCGTGGCGTGATTATCTCAAGACCCAGTTACCAAATTACATGGTTCCGGCACACTTTGTCGAATTGACAGTATTCCCACTCACCCCAAATGGGAAAATCGATCGGAAAGCCTTACCTGCACCAGAGCGCAAGGAAGCAGAGGGTGGTTATGTTGCCCCTCGTACCCCTACAGAAGAAGCGATTGTTTCGATATGGCATCAAATTTTAGGCACTGAAAATATCGGGATTCATGATTCATTTTTTGAACTAGGTGGCCATTCATTACTCGCTACACAAGCTGTTTCTAATCTGAATGAAACCTTTGGAATTGAGTTACCACTGCATGATTTATTTACGTATACTACCGTGCAGGAATTGGCAGAACGGGTTAATCAGTTGCGCTGCAGTGGAAATGAGCAAGCGCAGAATGATAGTAAGGAGAATGTAAGTTTTCAAGACTATATTCAAAATGAAGCAGCAGCGAGTAATGATGAAGAGTTACTTGAACTTCTTAAGCAATTGGAAGAGTTATCAGAGGAAGAAGCGCAAGGTATATTCGAGAGAAACTTGGTTGAGGAAGGTGTGAAAAAATGAGAAATGATTTACTTGCAAAGTTGAATTCGCTTTCTCCTGAGAAGAGAGCGTGGCTTCAGAAACAGATGCAGAAAAAGGAGAATAAAGAAGCGCTTCCGTTGTCCTATGCACAACAACGTTTGTGGTTTATGGACCGATTTAACCCAAACAGTTCAGTATATAATATTCCGACAGTATGGCGTCTAAAAGGAAATTGGATACCTGAAGCATTGGAAAAGGGATTGAATCGACTCATTGAACGTCATGAATCATTACGCACCGTTTTTAAGGAAGTAGGAGACCAACCTATGCAACATATTGTGGAATTCCTTCCTAGAAAACTACCTGTAGAGGATTATTCTCACCTTCCTCTGGAAGTAAAGGAAAAAGAGATAGAAAGTTTGATTGCTAGAGAAGCGCAGGATCCGTTTGATTTAATGAATGGCCCTTTGATTCGTAATCAACTGGTTCAATTAGGGAAAGAGGAATGGTTATTGCTATGGACCATGCATCATATTATTTCTGATGCGTGGTCCATCGGCATATTGATCAATGAATTGCTGGCCTTCTATGAGGAAGAAATGAGTGGGGAGCCTGCTGGACTAAGTTCGCTATCGATTCAATATGCAGACTTTGCGAAATGGCAAAGGCAGTGGTTGCAGGGTGAAGTGCTAGATCGACAACTTACGTATTGGCAGGAAGAATTGTCCGGTGAGCTTCCCATACTACAACTGCCAGTGGATCGCCCTCGACCGGTTACGCAAACGTACGCTGGGGACACGTATCATGTGATTCTTCCTCACACATTACTCAGTTCATTGAAGGATTTAAGTCGACGAGAAGGATCTACCTTATTCATGACCTTAATGGCTGCATATCAGAGCTTTCTTGCTCGCTATACGGGGCAAGAAGATATTCTTGTCGGAAGTCCGATTGCGAATCGGAACCATAAAGGAGTAGAGGGATTAATCGGCTTCTTTGTTAATACGTTAGTCTATCGGGCGGATCTCAGTGGAAATCCGACGTTCCGGGAGATTTTGTCTCAGATAAAGAAAAAGGCGTTGAAAGCGTATGAATATCAAGATATTCCATTTGAAAAAGTGGTAGAAGCTGTACAACCTGAACGGAGTACGAGTCATTCGCCCATCTTCCAGACCATGTTTACGCTACAGAATATAAAACAAGAACGAATAGAGCTGTCTGGGAGAAGTTTGGAAATGATAGAAAGTAATATTTCCATCGCGAAATTTGATTTGAGTTTAACCGCTTATGAGGTGGAAGAAGGTCTATTTGTCTCTTTTGAATACAATACCGATTTATTTGACAGTAGAACCATTGCACGTATGGCAGGGCATTTTGAAAACTGGTTGAACGAAATTGTTCATCATCCAGATGAATCATTTACAAAGCTGTCGATGCTAGCGGACACAGAACAGAAGCAGCTCTTGGAAGAATGGAATGACACTGACGTAGTTTATTCACATGAGAGCATGATTCACGAACTGTTTGAGCAGCAGGTTGCGCGTACACCTGGAGCGGTGGCGGTAGTGTATGAAGGTGGACAGCTGACGTATCAAGAACTCAACGAGAAAGCGAACCAATTGGCACATTATTTACAGAAACGGGATATAGGACCTGAGTCATTGGTCGGTATATGTGTCGAGCGTTCACCCGAAATGATTATTGGTCTCTTAGGGATTCTCAAAGCAGGTGGGGCTTATGTCCCACTGGATCCGAGTTATCCTGAAAATCGCCTGAGATACATTTTAGAGAACTCGCAGATCCAAGTGCTTTTAACAAAGGAAGCGTTACAGGGTTGGTTGCCTGAAGGCATCCAAGCGATTTGTTTGGATCGAGATCAAGCAGCGATTTCTAAAGAGAGTAGCTTGGCACCAGTGAGCGGAGTGACAGCAAACAACTTGGCGTATATCATTTACACTTCGGGTTCGACAGGGAATCCTAAGGGAGTGATGATTGAACACCACTCGGTTATCAACCGATTACAGTGGATGCAAAAAAACTATCCATTATCTGAACAGGATACGATTCTTCAAAAAACGCCGTTTTCGTTTGATGTCTCTGTCTGGGAATTATTTTGGTGGTCATTTGTAGGAGCACGTGTTTGTTTACTTCCACCGGGTGGCGAGAAGGATCCTGCAATGATTGAGGAGTGTATTGAGCGATATCGCGTGACCACGATGCACTTTGTTCCGTCGATGTTATCTACTTTCTTGGATTATATGGAACAATTCAAAGCGAAAAAGGACGTATCGTCTTTGTGTCAGGTTTTTACCAGTGGAGAAGCGTTAAATACCGAACAAGTTCGCCGGTTTAAGGGTGTGTTTTATGATTCTCAGCAAACGAAGTTAAGCAACTTGTATGGTCCTACAGAAGCGACTGTAGATGTCACTTACTATGATTGTGATTTAGAAAAAGAACCGTTGCTTATTCCGATTGGTCGTCCGATTGATAATACCGAATTGTATGTGCTAGATCAAAGCCAACAGGTGGTACCGATAGGTGTGGCTGGGGAACTTTACCTTGGTGGTGTAGGCTTGGCACGTGGTTACTTCAATCGTCCAGAGTTAACTGCTGAACGTTTTATTCCGCATCCATTTAAGGAAGGGGAACGGCTCTATCGGACGGGGGACCTGGTGAGGTATCTGAATGATCGCAACGTGGAGTATATCGGAAGAATAGATAACCAAGTGAAAATCAGAGGTTTCCGGATTGAGCTGGGAGAGATTGAAGCGGTCCTACACGATCATTCATCTGTGAAAGAGGCTGTCGTGTTGGTGAAGGAAGATCATCCTGGAGACAAGCGGTTAGTAGCATATGTGGTGGGTGAAGGAGATACTGGAGAATGGCGTGAGCACCTCAAGACGCAATTACCGAATTACATGGTTCCGGCATACTTTGTCGAGATGGAAGTGATGCCACTCACTCCGAATGGCAAGATTGATCGCAAAGCCTTACTGGCGTTGGATGGACAGCCTATGAGCGTAAATATTGTCTCACCACGAACACCAGTGGAAGAGCTTATCGCATCGGTATGGAGTAAAGTGTTAGGCATAGAAAATATTGGTGTTCAGGATTCCTTCTTCGAGCTTGGTGGCCACTCGCTACTCGCTACCCAAGTTGTCTCACGTTTACAAGAAGTTTTCCAAATCGAACTACCGGTGCGTGAACTTTTTGAGTTTACAACGGTGGAGACACTGGCGAAGCGACTGGATCAGTTGCGTAAAGGAGACAAAAAACGAGAGATTCCACCGCTTATGCCGATGGAACGGGGAGAAGCCATTCCGCTCTCTTATGCCCAACAGCGTCTGTGGTTCATTGACCAATTCACGCCTAATAGTGCACTTTATAATATGCCGATGGTATGCCGTCTTACAGGGAATTGGGTACCCGAAGCATTGGAGACAGGATGGAATCAGCTGATAGAGCGTCATGAATCTTTACGGACTGTGTTTCATGAAGTGGATGGTTATCCTGTGCAGCAGATTCAACCGTATGCTTTCCGGTCCCTTTCCCAAATGGATTTAACTATGCTTTCTCCGGAAGAGCGAGACGCAGAAGTTAAACGTTTAATTCAGCAAGAAACAGAAGTACCATTTGACTTAGGAGAGGGCCCACTGATTCGGACAATCGTCTTGCGAGTGGGAGAAGAGGAATGGATCCTCCTCTGCACTCTGCATCATATCGTTTCGGATGGATGGTCGATGGGAGTGCTACTCGAAGAATGGATAGCTTTCTATGAGGAAGAAACGGATGAGAAGGTAGCAGAGCTTGAACCATTACCGGTTCAATATGCGGACTTTGCTCAGTGGCAAAAGGGATGGTTGAAGGAAGAAGTGCTTGAACAGCAACTCAACTATTGGCAGGAAGAATTGTTTGGTGAGCTTCCTGTGCTACAACTGCCGATGGATCACCCGCGTCCTGCAGTGCAAACTCATCGCGGATCGACACACACTGTGTTGCTGTCACGTTCGTTACGCGACAAACTGAACGAACTCAGTCGTCAAGAAGGGTCGACGCTCTTTATGACTCTGTTGGCTGCGTATCAAAGCTTCCTTTCTCGTTATACGGGACAAGAAGATATTCTCGTCGGAAGTCCAATTGCGAATCGTAATTACAGAGAGATTGAAGGATTAATCGGTTTCTTCGTCAACACGTTGGTTTATCGGGCTGATCTGAGTGGCGCACCGACATTCCAAGAGTTGTTGTCTCAGGTGCGTCAAAAGGCACTGAAAGCATATGAATATCAAGATATTCCATTTGAAAAAATTGTGGAAGTTGTGCAACCTGAGCGGAGTACAAGTCATTCTCCGATCTTCCAGACGATGTTCATCTTACAAAATATGAAACAAGAGCTTCCAGTGTTGTCTGGTAGAAGAATCGAAATGATAGAAAGCCATAATTCGATCGCAAAATTTGATTTAAGTGTAATGGCAGCCGAGGCGGAAGAAGGATTAATTTTCTCTTTTGAATACAATAAGGATTTATTTGATGTTACAACCATCGAACGAATGGCAGGACATTTTGAGAACTGGCTACATGAAGTTTCTCATCATCCACAAAAACCGTTGAATAGTTTGAGTATGCTCTCCGAATTTGAGCGTGATTTGTTATTAGAGACATGGAATGACACTGCAATGGAAATGTCCCAAGAGGGTCTTATTTGCGACAGATTTGAGGAC
>NZ_CATKPV010000068.1:0-34208 GCF_949768135.1 Bacillus sp. IT-79MI2
GAAAGGATGGCTTTTTTGATTTGCACTTATCTTCTAGTCATGCTGAATCATCATCTCTTTAATTTCCTTAACTCGTTCTACCGTAATTCCTTCCCTCTGTTCAAATGCCAAAGGATGATTCGTCGGTTCTAATTCGATAAGAGGTCTTACACCTATAGCTCTTGTATGAACATTGGTCCTCAAATTTAATGTTTCTGGATAACCAGGAATCGACGTAGAAAGCCAACCGAAATAAGGCTCTTCTCCCTCTCTCCCTTCAGTTTCCCATAGTTCCATTGTTCTATCAAAATTTGCTTTACTTAAAGACACCCAAACATCCCACATGAATGTTTCATTACTATTTAACACTGATATTTCAATACAGCATCAAATAAAGTAATGCTCCCCGTCCATAATGCAAAGATCAGCATTTAATTCAAAACATTTTTGCCTTTCTCTTTCAGGAATAGAATAATAGTAAAAAGGTGCACCACTTCCATGGCACATTGGTAATTCTTGTTATAAATGATTACATGTAAATTTTTGCTGATGCATTTCTTTATTACTGTTTTTTTCCATATATTCTTCTTCTGCGCATTTTTTATCTTCTTATACAATCCTAGGAATGAATCGACAGTTGATTACATGTAAAAAAAGCATCTATTATAGGTGACTTTTCTTTACATGCTAAATGAATGTGCCGATATTGTTTCTGCTTTAATTTTTTCATTTCAATATTCTTATGTGATTTAAAAAATAACTCTGGCCCCATCGTAATCCCAATATTTTGTGAAACCATATTAACAATCGTTTCACAATTCAACACTTCTAATATGATATTTGGGCATACTTGGTAATCGGATAAATTTTTTATCACTAATGGCTGATACGGTCCCTTCGGCATAATAAAGTCCATCCCATCAATTTGTTGAATATCAATTATTTTTTGATTCACTAACAGATGATTTTTTGGTAGTCCTAATACAATCTCATCTTTACTAACGAGTATTGATTTCATTTGTTTATTTACATTTGATTCCAATACAAACCCTATATCCACTGTACCATTATCAATCCATTCCATTACTTCTCCATATGTACCTTCAAATAATAAAACTTTAACACCTGAGTAACTCTTTTTAAGCTGCAACAACATAGACGGTAGTATTTGTGCCGCTGCACTCGTAAATGCCCCGATTTTGAGCGTACCTTCCAATCTCTTATTTTGCATAGATACTTCTTGTTTAATCGCTGCTTCACTCTTTAACACATTTTGAATATGTGGAAAAATACGATTTGCAAACTCGGTTCTTCTAATTTCAGCTTGCTTATTTCTATGTAACAAAGAATGACCAAATTCTTTTTCTAAACTAGCAATCGCATGACTCACGGCTGATTGTGTCATGTTCAATTGTTCTGCCGCTCTAGTAAAATTACCTAACTCTACTACCTTTTGAAAAATTTCATATCTAGCTATCGTCATGAATTTTACTCATACCTCTCATTTAAAATATGAATTTCATTAATTTCATTATACCCGTTACGATAAAAATAGAACAATTCATCCAAGGGAGGATTCACATTGAATAAAATATTTTTATTAACACTCGGGATGTTCGCATTAGGAGTAGATGCTTATATAATGGCAGGAATATTACCTCAAATCGCTGATGATTTTCATGTTTCGATTGGGACTGCTGGGCAAACCGTAAGTATCTTCACAATCTGCTATGCGATTGCAGCTCCTTTGTTTGCTACATGCATGAGAAAGACGAATCCAAAACATACATTATTAGCAGCATTATTCCTTTTCACAGTCTCTAACTTCCTGACTGCTGTGACTCATCATTTTATTATTCTATTAATTTCTAGAGGCTTGGCTGGCATAGGTGCTGGTCTATATTCACCATTGGCATCATCTGCTGCTGTTACATTAGTTTCTGAAAAAAGAAGGGGGAGAGCTTTAAGCACTGTTTTACTCGGAATGAGTGCTGGAACCGTAATTGGCGTTCCATTTGGTATATATATCGCTTCCATTTATGAATGGCGCATGGCGATGTGGTTTATCGTCACAATTGGGGCAATCGGGATATTTGCTCTCTTCGCTAAATTCCCTATGATAGAATCTAGTCCTTTGCCAACATTAAAAGCACGGCTAAGTATGTTCAAAAACAAAAAAATCTCTCTTGTCATGCTTATTACAATGATATTAAGCTTTTGTAGTTTGGGCTTGTACACATACTTAGATTCCATCATTACTGCATATGGATTCCAAAAATCTATCCTATTTATTTGGATGTGGGGAATCGGCGGAATTGCCGGAAGTTTTATAATCGGGTTTATAATGGATTTTTATAAAAAGCCAAAGATCATATTACTGTACTTAATGGGAATCATGTTTTTCTCATTTATATGCATGGGAGTTTTCCATGAAACTGCGTTATTGTTAGCCATCTGTTTAATTCTTTGGGGAAGTACAGGGTGGGCGGCACTAGTCACCCAACAAAAAACACTCTTAGAAATTAGTCCAGATCATGCTACCATTTCAATTGCTTTACTTAGCTCTATTAATTATTTTTCTGGTTCCATTGGGACAATGACAAACGGAATACTTTTAGAAAAAGGAATAGCACCTGTTACTTTACCTTATATAATAGCCGGTATATTACTTTTTGCTATAGGAGGACAAATTCTTTTTATCGGTAAAAAAATTGTAAAAGTACGGAAATCTCACTAAATTATGATTCAAAACAATAAGCCACTATCTTCTTCATTTAAGATAGTGGCTTATTACTAACATAACCTTTTATGGTCTTCCCCACTTTCCACCATGCTTTATCCATTCCACATACTCATGAAACATGGATACTCGATCTTGAAATTGAAAAGGAATATACAAGATATAAGGGGATAATGGTATAAAGTAAAACTTTAATCATTGTGGGGGCCTTGATTCCCCAACTAATTTCTTTACTTTCGCTGAATTGTTAAAGTAGGAGTAGGAATCATAAATAGCAGGGTACATAATAACAATGAAACATCAAGGAATGATAAAATACAGAACTACGATAAATCTTAAGAAAGGCTGGTTAAAGTGAGCCAAAAAAATTTTTATAAGAAAAAACGATGGATTATACCCGTTTCGACCATTGTCATTCCTACAGTGCTTATATCTATTATTAATCGGTTCACACCTATCCTCAAAGCAAAAGTAATAAAACAACTTTTCGAGGCAAAGCCTTTTGCATCACCTAAAAACATGGAAACGATAAGAAAGCAAGTGGTAGTAAAAAAAGCCCAAGAAGCATTCCCTTCACTTCTTGAGCTTTTTTATGTTTATCTTCTCTTCGTAACCTTCCCAGATCCACCAACCCGTGTTTTAGGGGGAGACGTATTCTTCGGCGGGCTTTTAATCGAAGATTTCGGCTTCACATCTGAACCACTAGAACCGCCCGGTGATTTAATAATCTTTCCTTTATTCTCAGTAGACGGTGGTACAGTTTTCGTCTCTTTTTCTGTAATGCTTCCTTTATCGCCTACGGATGTCTTTGGATCTACTTTATCACTTCTCTTAATAATAGAACCCTTACCTTGCTTTGTAATAGGCGGTGGTGTCTTCTTCTCTTCTTTTGTAGGCGGTCTTTCTGGAATAACCGGTTTATGATTTTTCCGATCTGTATATCCACGGTAATCGCCATGATACGATTTACGCAAATCAAATATATCGTCTAATATACTTGCTAAAATATAACCTTGTAAGAAAGATGGCTGATAATTTTGACGGACAAACTCTTTGTTACTTATCTCAACTAATGTATCCGATGGTTTCTCTTTGTCTTTCTGAATGTTGTATATTTTATCAGAATACACAAGGAACATCTGATTTTCATCTTCTTTAGACGCTTGTTTTGGTTCCCTTTCATCAATCAGCTCCTTTGCCACCTCTGGAACTGATTGATTGGCGGCCCTATACACATATGATTCTTGCTTGCCGTCTTTTGCAACTGATTCTAATGGGTAACGATCTTGAATCGATTTTTCATTTTGACACCCCGATAAAGCAAAACCAGCAATTACAAGTAACGTAACAATGGCAAAGATAGGGATTATGAATGATTTAATCATGGTAAACAATCGGTTTGACATGATTACCGCCCCCTTACGTTGCCCTTATAATTTGTACATCAGCAGAAAGAATCGATTCTCCCTCATACATCATTGTACGGCCATCTTGCCACTCAATGCGAAGTAGCTTCCGGTTGTCAGATTGGAACTCCCATACGTGTTGTTCATCAGATATTGCAAATGGCGTTTTCCCCATCACAACAGCACGTCCGTTATATTGCTCTTCCATATGATACTCGATATCATCCATTTCGATCGTCGTTGGAATCTCATTTATAGAATCTAAACGACCATCAATTGGTGTATATAGTTTATAATAGGTGCTTTCACGATTTTCAATTTTTAAATAGCGAATGGTCTTTCCGTCCTGCAATGTTAAAATAATTTCATTCCGAGAATGCATACTTGTTTTTCCAATCATTTCGTACATCACTAATGAAACTTCGATCATATCACCAGGCGTTAACGTTAATAGGCTTTTTTCTGGCTTAGCGGGTTCTGGACTTTTCATTATATTTTTAATTCGTTTGAATAAACTCATAATCTATCCCCTCCTTTTCTCGTTATAGACAAGCTGCTAAAATGAGGGCCCCGACAACATGTAACGAACCAGCCAATAAAGCGTGTGCAACATTCCCTTGTTTCGTTCCCCCTTCTAAATCTAAACCAGCCACTTTTTTCAAAATGAGTTCGATAAACATTTCTACAACTAACAAAATAACGAATGAAACTGCCGATGCAAGCAGCGCTTGCCATAAATCATTTGCTTTCGTAATCGACTGTGACAAAATATATCCTTGCGCAAATAACTTCATAATAAAGCGCGTTGTCACAGCAATATTCCCTTTTTTAATTTCTACCAAATCGTTATATTTTGTAAAGATAGAATCAACCCACATAAGTACAAATAAAAGAACAGCGCTTGCTCCTGTCCATACAAGCATGGCTAACACATTCATCCATGTCATGGTGAAACCTCCTCTAGAGAATAATAGAAAACCGACATGATTGATTTTCATGACATGTCGGTTCCTTTATCTTCTATATATCCATTTTGATTTTCCAACACATAAACCGCGGCTATGAAAACAAAAACAGGTCTCCTCTTTTTGTTTTCACGCGGAATGCGACCAAAAAAGGTACTGACCGCTCCTATACATGGGCGGACGCTCTCTCCAACCTAAAAAGAAAGGGTTTTAGCTTTTCATTTATATATTATTTCTCATACTGCTTCATAATACGTGCTAGTTCATCATCCACAGCTGAGTTTTTATTTAAAGCCGCAAATTCATCATCTAACGACTTTTCTTTTTTATAAATTTCACCGCTTGCTTCTGCTTCAGCCTCTAATTGAAGAGCTTTTTCTTCCATACGGCTTAAACCAGCTTTTGCTGTATTTGCATCAAATCCAGACATTGCTTGATTAATATTCTTTTGTGCTTTCGCTGCGTTCACACGCGCCACAAGTGTTTCACGTTTATTTCTCAGTTCAGTTAATTGTTTACGCATTTCTTCCAATTTCGCACGAAGATTATCAGCAGCTGCTTTATTTTGCTCATAACTCGCTTTATATTCATTCATCTTTTGCTCTACATTTTGTTTTTCTTCTAAAGCACGTCGTGCAAGATCAATATTATTTGCTTGAACAGCCATATGTGCTTGTTCTTCACGTTTCTTTACAAGTGCTTCTTGTTCTTCAAACAATAATTTAAACTTTTTCTCAAGCGCAATTTGAGCTGCTACACTCTTCTCAGCTTCTTGTACATCCTCTTGCATATCGCGTAAATATTGATCCGTCATCTTAACTGGATCTTCTGCCTTTTCAATTAATGCATACACATTTGACATTGTTAAATCTCTTAATCGTTTAAAAACAGACATTTAAACTCCTCCTATAAACTGCTTCATATTTCAAATTCAATACCTGGAAAACTAAAAATTCTTCCTCTACAGTAAGAATATTCATTTTTAAAGCCTATGTGTACATTATATCAAAACTAAGATGTCCTTACATGTTATTTCTTGAATATGTAAACTATAATATGACATTCCCTTCTCAACATTGACCTCATATCAAATCCTTTGATATCCTCAAAATCAATCATTCAAACCACTATAAAAATAGCAAGTCATAAAAAAAGCTTTGCGAAATCCGCAAAGCTTTTTTCTACTTATTAACGACTCGCTCCATATCAGGACTACAACTATTTGACTGACATGATTTATTTAAGGAACATGCTGCGCATTTCCCTTTTTTACTTCTCTTCACAAAATTGAATAATGTATATCCTGCATAACCAAAAATGATAGCTCCAATTACAATATTGACCATCATTATGATACATCTCCTTCTAGAATCCGAGTAAGGATCCGACTTGGTATATAACGAGCGTTAAAACATAAGCAACTATAAGTGGATAAACAACAGAGAAAATTGTCCACTTGACAGATCCTGTTTCACGACGAATAACAGCTACTGTCGCCAAACATGGAACATATAACAAAATGAAGAACATAAACGCATATGCTGATAATGCAGTATAGTGCGCTCCCATTACATTTCCTAATACATCCTCTTTCACCGCATAAATAATGGCCATTGTTGAAACAACAACTTCTTTTGCTAAAAATCCTGTTAATAATGATGCCGCTGCTTGCCATGTTCCAAAACCGAGCGGTGCTAAGATTGGTGCAATAAAGCCACCAATAATCGCTAAGTAACTTTCTCCCATATCGACGCCAAATCCAGATGGACCAGCATAGTTGAGTAACCAGATAACAACAGATCCACCAAAGATAAATGTACCAGCTTTACGTACGAAACCTTTTCCTTTTTCCCACGTACTAAGCCACAATGTTTTTGCTTGTGGTACACGATAAGGCGGAAGCTCAATAACGAAAATAGATTTTTCTTCTTTTAAAACAGTAAGAGACATTACTTTTGTAACGAGTAAAGCAAGTACAATACCTGCAATGTATAAAGAGAACACAACAGTCGCTTGACTATTCGGGAAAAAGACTCCCGCAAATAATGCATATACAGGTAAACGCGCTGAACAAGACATAAATGGTGTTACTAAAACGGTAAGTAATCTTTCTTTTTCCTGCTCAATCGTTCTCGCTGCCATAATCCCGGGAACGTTACAACCAAAACCGATAATCATAGGAATAAATGCTTTTCCGTTTAAACCAAAGAATTCCATAATACGGTCCATTACAACTGCAATGCGGGCCATATACCCTGAGTCTTCTAATAACGAAATAAAGAAGAACAATGCAAAAATTTGTGGAACGAATACTAATACCGCACCAACGCCGGCAATAATTCCCTCTGTAACGAGCGCTTGAATAAACTCAGAGGCACCAATGTTTGTTAAACCTGCCGTTACCCAATCCGTAAACTGCCCACCAAGAAATTCATCAAGCATATCTGATAAAGGCGTACCAATCCACGTAAACGTAACCTGAAAAATAAAAAACATAACTGCTAAAAAGATTGGAAGTCCTAAAATTTTATGTGTAATTAACTTATCAATTTTTTCTGAAAAGGGAATCTTTCCTTCCTTTTCATGCTGAATGACATTTGTTTTTAACTTTTCAATATACGCTGCACGTGTCCGGTAAATATGCTGTTCTAGCGTACTATCAAGTTTCGCTTCTAATTTAGAACGAATTGCTACAAGCTTTTCATAAACAGGCAATCTTTTAACTTCTTGTTCTACTACTTCGTTATTACTTAAAAATTGAAGTGTAAGCCATCTAGGATGCTCATAATTTGCTTGAGTTAAAAGATCCATGATTTCTTCAATACCTGCATCTACTTCTTTACCATAAGAAAGAGTGAAAGGCTTTTTCTCTTTCTTCTCGTTCTCATGAAGAGTAGCCAGTAATTCTTCACAACCTTTACCACTTCTCGCAACAACAGGAACGACCGTTACTCCTAATATTTCTGACAATCTGTTCGCATTAATAACAATTCCGCGTTGCTTCGCAACATCAATCATATTTAAACCGATAGAAACTGGTTTACCAAACTCTAGTAGTTGCAATGTTAAATGCATATTGCGTTCAAATTGAGAAGAGTCAACAATATTTAGCATATGATGAAATTCTTCTGTTAGTAGAAACTTTGTAACAACACCTTCATCACGAGAAACAGGATTTAAATCATATATACCTGGTAAATCAATTAATGTCCCTTGCTTCCCCTTTAACTTACCAACCTTCTTTTCTACTGTTACTCCGCTCCAGTTTCCTACATATTCATAAGAACCAGTCAGCGCATTAAATAATGATGTTTTCCCTGTATTCGGGTTCCCTAGTAACGCAACCTTATTCACGCTAATTCCACCTTTATCATTTTCGCGTCACAATGACGAATACTAATTAATTGTCCACGGCACTCTAATGTACACGGCCCTTTAAACATCGCTCTTTGTTTCATACGAAGTTCACTTCCTTCTGAAAGACCAAAAGCAGCTAATCTCCGCTTTAATAATTTATCTAACGTTTGTAAATTTTTAACTAATACTTTTTCACCTATTTTAATGTCAACTAAGCTCATAATCTTCCCCCTCAAAAGAGAATGATAATTATTTTCAAGAAAATTATATCACATTCTATGAATCAAGTACTATATATTTTTTCTTCCTATTTATTAACATTTCGGGAGAATTATATATATCCATGTTGATTTGCTGGCATATAAGTCGCTGCTATAAAAACAAAAGGAGATCTCCACTCGTTTTCTCCTTTTGTTTTCACTTGGCACGGGGCAGGAAGAGGGTCTGACCGCTTCTATCCATGGCCGGATCCTCTCTCCCACCTAAAAAGAAAGGTTTTATTTAAATATATTTAAATTTTTCAACATATAAGTTACTGCTATGGATAACAAAAGGTGAGCTGCACTCGTTTTCTCCCTTTATTTTCACTTGGCACGGGGCAGGAAGAGGGTCTGACCGCTTCTATCCATGGCCGGATCCTCTCTCCCATCTAAAAGGGAAGGTTTTATTTCAATTTGTATTTACATATTTAAATGATTGTTCCTAATAGATTCATTTGCCATTCTCATCCATTTCAATTACAATAAACCTAACAAATAAAGAATCTCGTTATCACAGGGGGAGCTTTGCTGCTGAGAGGGAACACTTCGTTCCGACCCTTAGAACCTGTTAGTTAATGCTAACGTAGGAATTGTGCAAACGTTGAACTTGAAATACCTCATTCTTTTTCCACTTACGTATTTCATATCTCCCTATGATAAGTATTCTTTTTTGTGCAACTTGGATTTAGGGGGATTAACAACATGCGTAACACCAATTTACAAGCGATGATTGAATCTGCAATCCTTGCAGCCTTCGCCTTGATCATCGACATTTTACCACTATCAATTAAACTTCCAACAGGCGGTTCTGTTTCATTTGCAATGATTCCTATTTTTATTATCGCTTACCGCTGGGGCTTTAAAACTGCTTTCTTAGGAGGACTCATTTGGGGTCTACTACAAATCGTAGTTGGCGATGCTTACATTTTAACGCCAGTTCAAGCGTTTATTGAGTACTTCGTTGCATTTGCTTTTATCGGTTTTGCTGGTTTATTCTATCGTCCAATTCAAAAGGCACTTGCGAACAACCAACATACATCTAACGTACAATCCGACATTGGTAGCCGCAAAGATAAACCTTCATCAAAAAGCGGTCAAGGGAAAAAGGCGCTTTTTTATATTATCCTTGCTACATTTGTTGGTAGCTTTGCCCGTTATTTCTGTCACTTTATTGCTGGTGTTATCTTCTTTGGGAAGTACGCACCACCAGGACAGTCAGCTGTTCTTTATTCATTGATCGTGAATGGTAGTACAATGCTTGGTTCATTTGCATTATGCACAGTATTACTACTACTCCTGTTTTCAACTTCACCACGCTTATTTAAAAGTATCGGTGCACATAATATGAATTTAAAAAATAAGAGTGCCTAAATGGCAGTCTTATTTTTTATTATTTTAACCGAGAAGACCCCGGATGGGGGTCTTCCTGCCCGTTAATACGGGATAAATAGAGATTTGAGACCATTAGATGTACTATTAATAAAAACCAAAAGGCCTTTCTCTACTGAGAAAGACCTTTTTCATTCTGTGTATTTAGACAAACCCTACTACACTTTTTTATTTAAATAGAAGTAAAACAACACACCATCTGCTGTATTATTTACACCATACTCTACGCCATGAAGTTCCAAAATATTTTTGGAAATAGCAAGTCCGAGTCCCGTTCCACCGTTTGAACGTTGACGAGCTGTATCTATACGGTAAAAACGGTCCCATATTTTATCTAATTGTTCTTCTTCAATATGAGTGCCTTTATTTTCTATACAAATCTTTATTTGATTTAGCTCATCTATTGTAGAAATAATAATATCCTCTTTTTCAGGTGTATAACGGATTGCATTCGTAATGAAATTGACAATTACTTGCTCAATGCGATGTTGATTTGCAACAACTTGAGCTGGAGATATGTGTTTGTGAATATGAAGTTGTTTCTTCTCTATTTCTAATGATAGTTGTCCACATATATGCTCAATGACCTCATCAATATGAAAAGTATCCATCTGCATTTTATACGTGCCAGATTCAAATTTAGCTAACTCCAGCATGTCCAAAATTAACATATCCATCTTATCCACTTCTTTTTCCATTGCCTGAAAATAATATTCTTTCTTATGTTCGGCTACCCCATCTTTTAGAATCGAAATACAGCTTTTCATAATACTTAGCGGTGTTTTCAATTCATGTGAGACACCTGAAATAAATTCTTTTCTCGTATTTTCTAGCTTTCTTTCTTTTTCAATATCTTGTTCTAATTGTTCAATATGTGTGTGCAATGTATTTGATAATATATTAATGTTGTTAGATAAATCGCCAATCTCATCTTTTGAAGTAATTGGGATTCTTTCCGAAAAATCTAAATGTGCAATTTTTTTCGTTGTATCATTAATTCGTAATAGCGGTTTTGCAATTTGTTTTGAGTAATAAAAAGATGCCAACAAGGTAAGTACTAGCACAAATGCAATAATATATACATAATAATCCTTTACCATTTGTACTGCTTCATCTACGGGCTGCAAGGACGCCATCGCGAATATATATGTTAAAGAGCCATCCTTTTCCTTTATCGGTTTAATTAATAATTTATATTTTATATCATTTTTTTCATAGTCATTTATTCTTAAGGCATCATTGTTATCTTTATTTTCATTTAACAGTAAGTCCGCTTGAAATTCTTTTATACTCTCCAAGAACAAAGTGTTTTTATAAAGTGGATTCACTATCCCTTTACTATCAGGTAGTTGCACTTTTGTAATAGTTCCCCCAAAACCAGTACTAGGAACTTGAGCAGCACTTTTCTTTTCCTCTTTCACCTTAGGAGCTATTTCATTTATTTTCTTATCTAATGGCTTGTTGGACCAATTTATACCCTTACTTAAATTTAATACAGCAGGAACAAATGTAGAATCTCTAACCATTCCATAAACTGAAATTTGCAACCCTGAAAAATGCGGCATTTTTTCATTTTCAACCTCTTCTATCCCCATAAGATAATAGAGAGGGATTGTAAGGTTTGTTTTTCCAAGTTCCTTCTGCGATAGCCGATCCAGCTTTACTTCGAAATAAAAATCAGTCGCATGTTTTAAATTCCCATCACTATCTAATGCTGTAATCCATGTATTATTTTCTCTATAAAAATCTTGTTCCAGTTTCTGAATTGCTTCTGTGTTACCATCACTATTCAAATACTCTCTCTCAAAAGAGCTTATATTTGTTTGAATATCACTAACTTTTCTGTTGGCATAATATTGTTTAAAAAATATCGTTTGTCCAATAAAAATCGTCGCTAAAATCAACATGCATAGTGCTGTTGTAAGAATAAATAATTTGAGTACAATCCCTTTGCTCATACATTCCCCTCAAATTTATACCCCATCCGAACAACAGTCGTAATGTACTTTGCTTTATCTCCTAATTTATTTCGTAAATTACGGATATGACTATTCACTGTCCGGTCATCACCAGCAAATTCATATCCCCAAATTCTTGAAATCAATTGCTCTCTTGTCAAAACAATTCCTTGATTCCGCATAAAATAGGTCAATATCTCAAACTCTGTATGTGTTAAATTAATGTCCACTCCCTCTATCGTAACGATACGTGATGGGAAATGAACACAAATTCCATGAATAGATAGCGTATCATTTTCATTACTTGGAGATTTACTTGTAAGTATTCGACTTTCAAGTAATCGCTTTGCCCTCGCTAGTAAAATAGGCGGACTATATGGCTTCGTTACATAATCATCCGCTCCTAACTCAAATCCAAGTAACGTATCATCTTCATCCACACGTGCCGTGAGCATAATAATCGGCACTTGAGACGTTTTACGGATTCTTCGGCAAACAGACCAACCATCCAATTCCGGTAACATGATATCAAGAATAACTAAATGAACCTCTTCTTCTTCAAACAAGGATAAAGCTTCTTTCCCATCTCTTGCCTCAAGTACTTTATATTGCTCATTTAGAAAATAATCTTTCAATATTTCGCGTAAAATATCTTCATCCTCAACAATTAAAATTGTTTTTGTCATATTCCCTTCCCCCTTCTCTCATTCTAAATAGCTAAAGACAGAGTACTATACTCTCATTTTGAATCAGTAGCAATCAATTTCGCTTCAATAATATATCGATCTGGTGCATCACCTATATAATCAAATGGATAGCACGTCGTCAGCGTTAATGTTGATTCTTCTTTCTTTACTATGACTGTGCGATCATCCGCATGTGTAATCCACATTTTTTGAATCTCATAACTATAAATCTTATTATCGTATTCCATAATGAGGTTATCTTTTTCTTTAAGCTCTCCTAGTTCTGTAAATACAGTATCGCGATGTCCACTCAGTACAGTGTGTCCTCCTTCAGATGGAGCTGTTGTCATATCACTAACAAACATACCAACTCCTTTTTTCAATGTGCTATCATTTGCTCCCCAATATATAGAGAACTTCTTCTTTATTTTGGGGATATTTAACATCGCGACTTTCTCTCCTTCTTTATATGGCATTTGAGAAGAAGGTACTTGAGAATTCACAGGTGTTTCAGTGGAATGCCCTTTTAATTCTATTTTTTCAAAATTCTTTATCTCTTCTGTCGTTAAATCTTGTGCGGAACTTTTTCCTTTGTACCATTCAAAAAAATAATACGTCCCCATAAGAATACCGACTATCATGAAAGCAAGTCCAATACGATTTATAAGTCTCACTTTAATCCCTCCATGCAAAAAATGGCAGGGATATCCTACCATTTTTAATATATGAAATTATCCCATTCTTTATAGACTAATTTATATTTTGTTTTACGCTTTAATTTTACGGCGCGTAAATCCAAACAATGATCCTAATGCTACAAGGCACGCGCTTAACGTCATCATTATTATGCTATTTGATGCTGTATTTGGTAGTTTCTCACCTTTTGTAGCTTGCACTGCCGCTTCTTTTTTCATTTGATCTTGTTTTTGTTGTTCTTGAATTCCTTCTTTTTTCATCTTATCTTGTTTTTGTTGCTCTTGTACTGCCGCTTCTTTTTTCATCTTATCTTGTTTTTGTTGTTCCTGCATTGCTGCTTCTTTTTTCGTTGTATCTTGCTGTACTTGTGCCACTTCTTCCTTTGTCATTGTCCCAGTAGACGCACTTGCTACCGAAGAATATCCTACTGATAAAAGTGCCATCGCACAGATTGGTACAAGTTTCTTTTTCATTTATATCTCTCCTTAGTATACTTTTTTCACATCGCATCGGATGTATTCATAGAATATATCTGGTATGTAAATATGAGATGCAGATGAAATGGATTTTTCTTAAAGATTCAATTACCTTCAAGAAATCAAAATTCCCTCTGCACACCTCTCTATTTACGGAATAAAAAGAGGCTGCCGAAAGTAGCTAATTCAACTACTTTCGGCAGCCTCTTTTTTTAAATATCTAGAGCATAACACCGTTATCTTTAAATGAATACCAAGTACCATTAATTAAGTGTTTGCCTATTGCCATTGCACCGTCAGATTTTAAATAATACCAGTTCCCAGATTCTTGCAACCAACCTGTTTTCATCGTACCATTCGGATTCATATAATACCAACCTGCATTAGTTCTTACCCATCCAGTTTCCATTAATCCACGATGAATATAATACCACTTATTCCCTTCTTTTACCCAACCTGTTTTCAGTGATCCATCTGGATTTGCATATACCCAACGATCTTCACCATCATGTATCCAACCAGTCTGCATAACACCATCATTACCTAAATAATAATCTCTTCCATTTTCCCTAACATAATCTTTTTGCACCATGATTCCATCTATAAAGTAATACCAATTTCCGTTATAACTTAACCATCCTTCATGAGCTTTTCCATCTTTATCAAAGTAATACCATGAATCTCCAGCTTTTACCCATTCCATTTTTTGTATAGCTTGTTCTTCTTTCGGGACAGCCTGATTCACATTTCCACTTGTTTCTGCATGAGAAACGGCAGGTACTAAAAACATTACAGACATTAAAACTAGCAAAATAATTTTTTTCATTTTTCCCAGTCTCCCAAATAATAAATTATTTTTTAGTTTCTATACCCTACAAGTAAATTATATTACGAATTATAGGTGTAAACAACACTTTTGTAATATAAATGTAATATTTTTATCATTTTTGTTACTTTTATATTTTAATAGTAACATTTTACCGTTACATCCTTACAATTAGTATAGATGTTTCGCTTTCACTAAATTCCTTTTTATCCCGCATGAATGGAAATTCATGCGGGATAAAAAGCATTGTAGATTCCCTCTACAATGCTTTTTCTGTGTCTCAGTGTCTAATTGTTACTTTCGCGTGAATTTAGAGTAAAAGGGGCTGGAGTGATAACTAATTGTCTCGGCTCAGTTTTCTTTAAGTGATTTTTCACGTTACACTTACGACGTTGGAAGGCCCATGCCTCTATAGGGTTTGTGAGAATGATCCTTTGCTCTTCATTAGGGGTCTCTTCTTTAAGATTACAACTCTCGCTCCATTTACACCATTTCATTGTAAACTGTGAAGAAGAATGATCGTTTTCTCGATCAAACAAGTGCAAAAGGCCCATCTCTTCATCTAGTACCATCGTATTACTAGTTGATAACAAAGCAAGGGTCGTCCAACGTTTCTCCATTCCCTCCTACTCCTTTTCACATATAGTGCCTAAAGCTTATTTTACCTAAAATGTGCTTGCCTTTTACCTTACATCTATAAGTTTATCCAAAAGACGACTACTCAACTATCGATTTTTCTTACAAATCACCTTACATTTTTGTAAGAAATGAAAAAAACCCTTCATCTAAACGAATGGAGGGTTTTTAATCATTTTTCATCTATATATTTTTTCATATCATCTAATCCAGCTTCATACAGTTGCAACATCATTCCATGAGAAATTGCTCCAAGAACTAAAGTCATCCCAATGAGTGAAATGCGAATAGCAGGAACATCAATTAAGTAAGCCAACATACCAAGAACGATTGTTAAAAGTAATGCTTTTATAAATGTAACACTTGTGTACTGTTTCTTTTTCATGATTATCCCCTTAATGGAAGCGTTTTCTTAATGTGATCAGTATATCATATCATCAGACTATTTTGTGGGGATTTTTGTAAAAAGAATGCTATTATAAAAATAAAGGAATTCCTCTAAGATAAATCAAATTCTTTTTTATTTCCTCACCTCTACTCTCTAACCACGTTGGACGAAAAATAATACTCTATATAAATCTTCTGCTTACTCTATTCTATTATGTTTATATCCGTTCACTACTTTCGTCATACAATATAAAAGAATCATATAAAACATAACTGGGATTATAATAATTCTTGGCTCTAGCATGAACGGATCATAAAAACCTCAAATCGAACTTTCATTTTATTTTATTCTGGCCTTCCTAATATAAACCTTTAGCCAATATGTATTTCTCTTTTTTGACTTTTCCCCTTCAATCCTTTACAGTCAAAATGTTCACAAGTTTTACAACGCAGGAGGATTCTAATGAAAATTGAAATAAAAGATACTTTAATCTCTGAAGAAGCATTACAAACAAAGGTAAAAGAACTAGCACTGCAAATTGAACGCGATTTTGAAGGAGAAGAAATCGTTGTGATCGCAGTACTAAAAGGTTCTTTCGTCTTTGCTGCTGATTTAATTCGTCACATTAAAAATGAAGTAACAATCGACTTTATCTCTGCATCTAGTTACGGCAACCAAACGGAAACAACAGGAAAAGTTAAATTGTTAAAAGATATCGATGTCAACATTACAGGCAAAAATGTAATTGTTGTAGAAGACATTATCGATTCTGGCTTAACACTTCACTTCTTAAAAGACCACTTCTTTATGCATAAACCAAAAGCATTAAAGTTCTGTACATTACTTGATAAACCAGAGCGTCGTAAAGTTGATTTGACAGCCGAGTATGTAGGTTTCCAAATTCCAGATGAATTTATCGTCGGCTATGGCATTGACTGTGCAGAAAAATATCGTAACTTACCATTTATCGCTTCAGTAGTAACAGAAAAATAAAACCACATACAACTTCCATCAATTTTTGATGGAAGTTTATTCATATCATCCACTACTATATAAATACAAATTGAAAAACCAACATAAAACCTTTCTTTTTAGGTAGGAGAGCTCTCTCTTCATACACCGTGCCAAATTGAATTATTGCCAGGACATTTTACGATGATTTATAACCCAGAATTAGTATAATAGAGTCCTTGTTATACTTTGGTAATTTATAAAGTTCGCATTTTTATAAAATAAACATTATAATTAAAAATATAAAAGGTTGTTAACAAAAAACGTTAACAACCTTTTTATTTTTTTAGAAAAATTTTTCACTTTAGAGGAGTGATTGTATGTATTGGAAAAGAAATAATAAGCCTGTAGAAGATCCAGAAGAAATCGCTGTATGGGAATGCCAAACAGAAGATTGTTTAGGATGGATGCGTAAAAACTTTTCTTTAGAAGAAGAACCAAAATGTCCTTTATGTAAAGGTGATATGAATAGCGGGACACGACTACTACAAAAATTGTAAAGATTAGGTTCCATCTCCCCTACATTCCTCAATTATGAAATCCAATAAAGAGAAGATCCTCTTTCTCCTTATCTACAGTGCAAGTTTACTTCCTAATTATGAATTTGAAATAAATGATTGAAAAAAGCAGCTATTACTTAAAATAGCTGCTTTTTTCCTTACTGTCTACGAATATTTAGACAAGTAATCTATCCTATTACCTGATTTTTCTTTTGTATATATAAATATAAAACACTTGCTATGACGACAATTGTGCCACCAAAATAGAGGCCATACTTCGTCGCAAGTTCTACAATCGCCTCGATGTGTTTACCAAACATAGAACCAAGCATAAAATAAAGCAACGTCCACATAAATCCCGTCGTGTATGAATACAAAGCATATATTTTAAATGACATACGACTCATACCAACCAAATAAGGAACAATATGTCTAACGACAGGTATAAAATAACTTGTTACTAATGCATAATGTCCATATTTACCAATCATTTCTTGTGATTGTAAAAGATACTTCGCCTTTTTCTTTTTCATCAATTTATCAAGTACTTTATCACCAAAAACCTTTCCAAGTATATATCCTAAAGAGAGGCCGGATACGACACCTAAATAGGTTAATAAAAATGCTGGAATTACACTTAGTATGCCTACTGACGATACAAACCCACCACTCATCACAATCATTTCATCTGGAATTGGCATACCTACAATCCCAAACCATAAACAAAAGAATAAAGCCGCATAGCCATACTGCTCAATATAGGATAACAATTCATGTAATTCCATTAGGCGTATGACCTCCTAGCCTTTTTCTACAACTAAGAACATGTGCTGGAGGAAGATTCAACCAAACCTTTTTTAGTGAAATTTCCTGAAAAAAGGTTTGGATAAATGCTTTCCTTGCAAGCGAATATTGAAACGTAATAAACTCGCCGTCCTCACTTAATGACTCCATTACACTGGATAAAATACGAGATGATACTTCCGTTGGTAAGGATGTAAAAGGTAACCCTGATAATACATAATCAACCTTCTCTATTTGTAACTCCTTTATATATTTCTTTATGTTCTCCGCTGATCCATGTATAACCAAAACGTTTGGATCGTCCTTAAACTGCTTCTGTAACTTTTTGAAAAAAACTTCATTAATTTCAATCAAGATAAATATTGTATGTTCTTTTTTTCTCTTTATAATCTCTCTCGTGAATGATCCTGTTCCAGGTCCCAATTCTAGAATATACTTTGCTTCTTCGAAATTAATCGCGCCTACCATCTTTTTGGCTAATATGTTAGAACTAGGTGCAATTGCTCCAGTATTCTTTGGATGTTTCACAAATTCGGTTAAGAATGTAATAAGTTGCATCTCTAACCTCTCCCGTTCATTCAATATCGTCTAATATAGCTCCAAGTATAACTATCATTTTTTAAAAAATAACATGGAAATTTCTTAAGATTTTATGAAGAAATAAAAAACAGCTACCGCCTATAGCGATAGCTGCTTCCTTCATTACTTCGCGCTCACAATTTTATAGTAAGAACGAACTGTTAAGAAGTAATATCCAATGTAAATTACACTATATACTCCGATACTAATTAGTAGTGGGATTAATATTTCAAATGGTAGCAAGTTTGATAAGCCTTTTAATGCAAATAAACTGTGGCAAATCCCTACTACTAATGGAATTGTAAAGATAAAGCTTACTTGTTTTGCAATTGCTTTTTTCATTTCTTGTTTTGTAACCCCGACTTTACGTAGTACAACGTAACGATCGCGGTCTGCACTTGCTTCTGTTAGCTGTTTGAAGTAAATGATGGAGCCTGTTGCTAGTAAGAAGACAAGTCCTAAGAATAGACCGATAAACATCATTAATCCTGTTGCTTCCAGCATACCATGGAAACCAGTGTAGAAATCATTGAAAGGTCGCGCAACTTCTGATTCTCCAGCTGGCATCACTTTCTTTAATTTCTCTGTTAGCACTTTACTATTCTTCTCATCTTTTACATCGATATTTTTAACGATACGTGTGTCAGCTACTGCCTTCGCACTCTTATATACTTCATCTGGTACAACAACGAATAGTTCTCCTAAGTTCGTTATATTACGTCCTTCAGCACCTTTAATCGTTAATGTTTTCGCTTCATTACCAATCGGGAATACCGCTTTATTCCCTTTATATACAGTGCTGAACTCCTGCCCTTCAATATACATACCATCAAATACGAATGCCTCGTTAGCCGCCAAACTTACAGCCTCTACATCCATATTCTTTGCTATGTTATTAAATGCTGATTGCGATACAAGCTGATATTTCTCGGTAACTAAATAATTTGTATTCATACCCATATCTGCTTTTTCGCCTTTAAACTTCCCTTTAACAGGAACCATTTCTATTTCGAATTGGTTCGTTACAGGATGCTTCTGTTTCTCTTCACCCAAAATCGCATTTACTTTATTGTCAAGTGCCGCATCCTTTTTCTCGTAAGAATAACTGTGCGGCGCATAACCTTTCGTTTGTTTAAACGTGTTGTAATACATCGTAACAGACGTACCAACTGCAGTTAATGTTACCGCACTTAATATTGCAATAGTTGCTAGAGATTTTGCATTTCCTTTAATGCGGTACAGTAACTGTGACGTCGTTACCATGTTCATACCGTTATAGAAAGATGATTTCTTATGTCTTGCTCGTTTTAATACAAACACTGTAAAGAACATAAATAGTAAGTACGTACCAAGTACTGTTGCAAGTAGAATGTAAAGCGCAACTGTCATAAAGTCTGCATATTTAATAGCTTTAATATACATCAGTGATAAGAAATAACCTGAACCAATTAAACAAACTGAAATCAATGCCATAATCATTGATCCTTTTGGCATCGCTTCCCCTTCACGCTCCGCACGGAAAAGCTCAATTAATTTAAAGCGATAGATTAAACGATATCCTTGCAGTGATGTATAAAGGATAATCACAAAAAAGATAATTGCT
Organism: Bacillus sp. IT-79MI2; assembly: GCF_949768135.1. Lineage (NCBI taxonomy): Bacteria > Bacillati > Bacillota > Bacilli > Caryophanales > Bacillaceae > Bacillus > Bacillus sp. IT-79MI2. Next base: position 20,260 of record NZ_CATKPV010000068.1, read on the forward strand.
GTATCAATAATTGCTCCCATTGGTACTTCAAAGTGAACATTTAAGTTTAGTCCCATCATACTTACTAATAACTCAAGGAATAACTTCGAAAGTACACTACCAATTGCAATCCCGATTACTAATGACATCAAACCCATCAGCATATTTTCATAAAATAACATTTTACCAATTTGTCTTTTTCGAATTCCTAGTAGTGAATAGAGTCCAACTTCTTTTTTACGTTTCCGTGTAAAGAATCCGTTAGAGTATATAATAAATACCGCTACGAAAATAATTAGCATCACACTGGAAACTTGGAATGCTCCACTAATTTTCTTAGAACCTTCCGCTGCCTTTTCCATTTGTGAATTATACTGAAGTGCCTTAAATGTAAAATAAATGACGATGCTAAAGATCATCGATGCAAAATATAAAAAGTAATCTTTAAAGTTCCGCTGTATATTGCGGAGGGCAATGCTAGATAACGTCATCCATTGCACCTCCGGAAATTGCGGACATTACGTCTACTACTTGTTGGAAGAATTGTTTACGAGTTAATTCCCCGCGGTGCAATTCTTTATATAACTCTCCATCCTTAATGAAGATAACTCGTTTACAATAACTTGCCGCAAACGCATCATGCGTTACCATTAAAATTGTTGAATTATCATATTCATTTAATGACTTCATACTTTCTAATAAGTCTGTTGCTGATTTTGAATCAAGAGCTCCTGTTGGCTCGTCCCCAAAAATCATACTTGGATTTGTAACGATTGCACGTGATGCTGCGCAGCGCTGCTTCTGTCCACCCGATACTTGGTATGGGAATTGACTTAAAATATGGTCAATACCAAACTTCTTCGCAATTTCAAGAACGCGGCGATCAATTTCATTTGCTTTCACTTTTGATAACGCAAGTGGTAATGCAATGTTCTCTTTCACCGTTAGCGTATCTAATAAGTTATAATCTTGGAAAATGAATCCTAAATGATCACGGCGGAACAATGCTAATTTATCATCATTCATTTTCACAATGTCTTTCCCATCAATTAAAATCTCACCGCTCGTTGCATTATCAATTGTAGAAAGAACATTTAAAAGAGTCGTTTTACCAGATCCAGAAGGTCCCATAATTCCAACGAATTCACCTTCTTGCACTTGTAAGTTAATACCTTTTAACGCTTCAAATTTATTTCCACCTGTATCATATACTTTTTTAATATTTTTCGCTTCTAACACTGTTTTCATCTCTATATCCCTCACTTCTTCTATTCTCTATTTTCACTATATCTAACTCCTACTCTTGCCACTATCGATGTTTCTTACACAAACATGACAGTTATGTAAGGGCGCTTATATAACTACAGATTGAAAAACCACATAACACCTAATCTTTAAGTGGGAAAGAGCATTCGGCCATGCGTAGAAGCGATTAGTGCCTTTTTCAGCCCCATGCCACGTGAAAACGAAGATAGAAAGTGAGTGGGGATTCGCTTGTGTATGCATAACCGCGTTTTATATGTTGGTAAATCAAAATGAATATATATACTAGTAGAAAAACACACATTTAACTTTATGAAATAACTACTTTGTTACTATAGCACCCGGCTAACATACCATCTATTCATTCTCCTTACACGAACATTACATTTCTGTAAGGTTAAAAAATCCGGTACTGATGATTCAGCACCGGATTCCTTATGAAAGAGTAATATGAGTGATGTACTTAAGCTATACACATAAAGCAACTAACTCCTGTGCTTGATCTTGAAGAGCTCGCTCTCGAAATTCTCCATTCTTTCCAAAGTTATTCTTTTACAGGAATAACTGCACCTTTATATTCCTTATTAATAAAGTCTTCAATTTCTTTCGAATGCAATACTTCTACAAGTGCTTTAATTTCTTTTTTATCTTTATCGCCTTTGCGAACGGCGACTACGTTTACATATGGAGAATCATTACCTTCAATCGCGATTGCATCTTTCCTTGGATTTAATTTTGCATCAATTGCATAGTTAGCGTTAATTAAAATAGCATCCCTTCTTTATTGTTATACATTTGTGCTAATAAACCAGGCTCAATGTCTGTTTTGAATTTCAAATTTTTCGGGTTTTCTGCAATATCTTTTACGGTTGCTTTTACAGGTTCTATACCATCTTTAATTTTCAAAATACCTTCTTTTTGTAAAATCGCTAAACCACGTCCATGATCAGTAATTGCATTACTCATAATAATTGTTGCTCCATCTGGAAGCTCTTTTAGGTTTTTATATTTTTGAGAATATATACCGATTGGTTCTATGTGTATTTTCCCAGCTACTTCAAAATCATATTTTTTATCTTTCATTTCTTTCTCTAAGTATGGAAGGCCTTGGAAATAGTTCGCATCTATTTCTTTATTCGCTAATGATTTATTTGGTAATACGTAGTCTTGGAATTTTTCAATTTCTAGTTTTACACCTTTTTTCTCAAGTAACGGTTTTGCTTTTTCTAAAATAACTGCATGCGGTACATTAGAAGCACCAACAACAAGCTTATTTTCACTTTTTCCTCCACAAGCAGCTAAACCAAAAATTGCCGTTGTAATAAGTGCTGATAGTAATAGTTTTTTCATGTTGTAAACACCCTTCTTCTTTTTTATGTATTTATTTTTTATCAATTCACGTTGTAACAAAATCACTAATCCATTGAATTAGGAAAACAACGAGTACTACACAAATTGTTGCAATGATTGTCACATCGTTATTCCTGCACTGAAATCCTTCTAAATAATCAAGTTTCCCTTTTCTACCAGCACTGATAACACCAGCCATTGCTGTATAGTCGTTATGGTAATACCAACTACTGGTGCTAGTAAGGATTCTAGAATTAATACCTTCCCAATAATCGTGCTCGTTTTGCTCCTATTGCTTTTAAAGCTCCAATAATTAAAGCTGGCAGTTCTGCACTTACCCCACGGAGAATCTTCGTAAACGGAATCGATAAAATAACTAAACATTCAAAATATCGAATGTATTATAGGATAAATATTACCATCGACTGTATAAATCGCTCTGTTTTCTCACAGAATATCCTTCACTCTCATTCGAACAACAAAAAACCCTTCTGCTTTTAGAATGAGCAGAAAGGTTTATATGCATATATCAACATTATCCCTTCCTCTCATCTCTCAAAGCATTTGCTTTGCAGGAATTAGCACCATTTCAACGTAAAAGTTGATGGTTGCTGGGTTTCACAGGGCACAGTCCCTCCACCTCTCTTGATAAGAGAAATCAGATTTAATTTTCATCCGATTTGAAATTTATGAAATTGTCTATATTTTATGAATTGAATTCTATCAATATACACTCGTTATATCAATAGGAATTTTCGCAAAAAACAAAACTTCAAAATATTAGCTTGATGGGTATGGGGTAGCACCTCTTATAAATCCCTTAACCAAAACCACTCATTTTATACTTCCTCTAGATTCATTGTTATACAGTAGCACGGTAATACTAGAAAGTATTGCAATAACTACAAAAGTAAATATCCTATAGCTCGATATCACAGCAGTACCTATAAGAAAGGCAGGAATGACTGCCAGAATCATGCCGCCAAACATACCAAGAAAAGCTCCCATACTCTGTTTCACTACTTGCGTTTCTGACACCCAATCATAATAAGCAAATCGGTTATTAATAAAAATCCCCCATACTGCTGAAAAAAATGAATATATGATTGGAGTTATTACGATTAAAATTGAAGTCCAAATACCTGGATTTAAACCTATAATCATAAGGATAGCGCTAATAATTGATGTAGGTATGCTGAGTGAAAGATTCATGAGAATCTTACTGTCATAAATCATTTTCGGTGTAAGAGGCAATGACTTGATAATCCATACGTTTTTCCCCTCGAGCGACAATGACACACACGTTGTACACGTCATTGCAATCATTGCTGAAATAACAAATGGAGCAACCTTTTGTAAAAGCGTTTCGATCCCAGGATATCCAATGAATTGACTTGGCCCTACTATAACGACTGCAAGTGAGAATATGACTGCCATGACAACTCCCATACCGATATTAATCACATATACTGTAGAAGAAAAGAAACGCTTCCGTTCTTTTTTATATAATGCAATCAACACTTTTTCTTTCTTCATATGATCAATCTTGTAATCGGAACGCGTATGGTACGTAGAAACTCCTGTATTGATTTGCTTATATTTAAGCGAGAGTATTTTTACAAAAAGATAATACCAAATAACTGATATGCTGACAAAAAGAATAAAAGCTCCTATATTCGCATCGACAATTGCTTTTTGAAAAATGTTAGCTAGCGGATACACTTTAGTCAATTGTTCCGAAAGGACTGCTCCAATCCCTTCCAAATCAGTCAGGCTATATTTCGTATTTCCCTGCTTGAACATAAAGTAGCCAAATATAATAATTGCCATAAAACTTAAAACGGTAGTGACTCGATTCGCATGTCTAAACTTAGATGCTATCGCCGTAATGCATGCACCAAAAACAGCCGCAATTGTTGTTGGAATTAAAGATACTGTAAACAGAGTTATGATCCACATTACATAGAAAGATATTGACGGATTCTCATATATACAATAAATAATCCCCATCGGTAGCATGATGACCATTGAAAAGACAGTATTTAATACGTACAAATACAAAAATCTACTAGCAATAATCGTATCTACACGAATCGGTAAAGACATAACAAAATCATAATCCTTAAAGGCAAAAATTTCACCATTCGCCTTAAACATAGTGAAAAACAAAACTAATATACTGCTAATAACAAATGCATAGACCGGAATGACTTCTCCTATCCCAAGTTTGATTAATCCATATGCCGCGCTTCCACAATATAGCATCAACATGACAAAAACCAATGCAATGGTTGCTGAAATTAAAATTTTATTCTGCTTCTTTTTCTTATCTTTTTCATATTTAAACGTATTGAGGCCGAGCTGCGTGATGAAACGAATTTTTAAAAGGGCCAGCATATTACTTCTCATCGGCAAGCACCTTCATAAAGAGCTCTTCTAATGAATTTCCCTTGATTAAAGACTTTACTTCCCCCGAGATTGCTAGTTTCCCTTTGTGAATCATCGCTATCTTATTGCATAACTTCTCTGCTACATCTAATACATGAGTAGAAAAGAAAATCGCACTGCCTGATTCACAAAGTTCCTTCATCATCCCCTTAAGTACAAGAGCCGCCTTTGGATCGAGACCAACAAAAGGCTCATCTAAAACTAATAATTTTGGATGATGCACAACTGCTGATATAATCGCTACTTTTTGTTTCATACCGTGTGAGTAGGAGGATATTAAATCCCCCAAATATGGTGTAATCTCAAAAGCATCTCCATATGTTTGTATCCGTTCTTCTCTGTCCTTTACAGACACCCCAAAAACATCCGCCACAAAGTTCAAATATTGAATCCCTGTTAGTTGTTCATATAAATCTGGATTATCAGGAATGTATGCCATGACCTTCTTACACGTAATCGGGTCCTTTTTTACTGAATGCCCATCAACAAAAATTTCGCCCTCCTCAAAGTCTATAACACCTACTAGCGACTTAATCGTCGTACTTTTCCCAGCGCCATTATGTCCAATAAACCCAAAAATATCTCCCGCTTGAACAGTTAAACTCAAATCATCTACTGCTTTTTTGCCACCTTTGTAGGTTTTGCTAAAATTTATGATTTCTAACATACTCTCTCCCCCAAACGATTTAGACTCACATATAACAAAACTGAATATTCAGACCTATATAATTAAAATGATACGCAATAAGACTTCATCCTCACCACATATCATTACTTGCAAACGTCCTTACAGAATCGTATCTACTATTTATAGTTGTTCCTTTTTATATAAAATATAAGAATATCCATTCGTCAACACCACAGCTACTAGTATCATTGTAAGCATCATATAAGACCTCCAACTAGCTGGCACAACAATACTTACGATCATCATAAGTCCTAAAATTACAAATACCTTCCCACTAAAACGGTGTGTTTTGCGCCATACTTCTTCATTACTCAATGTCCATGGGTTACGCATACCCACAAAGAAATTCGGTTTACACTGCGGTAAATAATTACCAATAATTAAAAATAAAATTCCAACAAGTAATTCGGGGATCCGATTAATAAATAATTTATACCCTAAGCCATTTGTAATGATATCTATGTTTCCGATAAATAAGACAACTAGCAGGCTATTATTTATCATCATTAAAGCTTTAGAAAATTTTTCATAGTTTTCTTTCTTTGGATCAATCTTTTGTAAAACATTTAGAAATACATAACAACCAATCATGATACCAACCATAGACATCATTCCAGTTAATTTCGAAGAAAATCCATCAGCGGTCCCGCCGCTCCAATGGGTTGCGATTGTATCTGGCAAGTATGGCCAAGAAATTGCCCATGCTACACATGTTATAAGAATTAGTATGATTGCCAAAAGATGCTTTTTCATTTCCCCTCTCCCCCTTTATTCGTAAACGTAAACACCCAAGTTAATAAATCTTGAAAAACAGTAGTATTTAAGGAATACACAACAAATTGTCCTCTTTTTTCATCTTGTATAAGTTCCGCGTTTTTAAGTGCACTTAAATGATGTGAAATACTTGGCTTTGTCATATTGAAGTGTTCGGCGATTTCTCCAGCCGTTAAATCGCCTTCTTTTAATAAATCTAATATTTTTCGCCTTGTTGGATCTGCTAATGCTTTAAATGCTTGGTTCAATGTCTTTCTTCCTTTCACTAATTAGACATTTAGATATTTATCTAAATGTTAAAATAAAAAACGTTTATTGTCAATTAAATCCATAACCCTTTTTGCTTTTTCCACTTTTATCCTATACTGTTTACTAGCACTCGTTTCAAGGTAATGAAAAGACAAGAAACACATGGTACACTATAGCTACAATTGTTTTTTAGGAGGAATATACATATGTATAAAATTTTAATTGTTGAAGACGATCCAAATATCTCATCTTTACTTCAGTCTCACATTCAAAAATATGGTTATGAGGCTGTTGTCGCTGATAACTTTGATGATATTATGGATTCTTTTAATAGAGTGAAACCACACCTAGTACTTCTAGATGTCAACTTACCGAAGTTCGATGGCTTCTACTGGTGCCGTCAAATTCGTCATGAATCTACTTGCCCGATTATTTTCATTTCTGCTCGTGCTGGTGAGATGGAACAAATTATGGCGATTGAAAGCGGTGCGGATGATTATATTACAAAACCATTCCACTACGATGTTGTAATGGCGAAAATTAAAGGTCAATTACGCCGTATTTATGGTGATTATGCTCCAAATATTTCTGAGCGTATTGTTGAAGTAGAAGGTTTGAAATTATTTCCTGAACGACCAGAAATCCATTTTGGAACGGGGCAAGTTCTTCTTACAAAGAAAGAAGCTATCTTGGCGGAAATGTTATTATCGAAACACCCTCGTACAGCAAACCGCGAAGATCTATTAGCTGCACTTTGGGACGATGAAAGCTTCGTTGAAGAAAACACATTGAATGTAAACATTACACGTCTTCGTAAGAAATTTAATGAGCTTGGTATTGAAAATGCAATTGAAACAGTACGCGGATTAGGGTATCGTTTTAACGCAACTTGGAGTGAATAAGAATGAAGTTATTTTTGCGTGATCATTTTGCGTTTTTTCTATTATATGCACTAAACTTCGGTATCATTTTTATTCTCTATGATGCTGTAGATGGATTCCAAAACAACAAATTCTACTTTATTGTATTAAGCTTATATTTATTTATTTGCTTTCTCGCTTATCGCTATGTTCGCAACCGCAGAATGTACCACAGATTAAGTGAGCCACCAGAAAAAATGGAAGATGCGTTTATTGAAAGAGCAACTGCCCCAATGCCACACGGCGTAAATGAGCTTGTTCGGACTCAGTATCGTCTATTCCAAAAAGAACTGCAATCATATGAAGTCAAACAACAAGAACACCAATTGTTTATTAATCACTGGGTACATCAAATGAAAACGCCAGTTTCTATTATGCAGCTGATGGTACTAGAAATGGAAGATGAACATCTCATTCCGAAGTTTAAGAAAGAACTAGAAAGATTAAATCAAGGACTTGATATGGCGTTATATATGGCGAGGCTGAATAACTTCCACGAGGATTTCCATGTAGAAACACTCTCCTTAAAAGATGCTGTAACGAAAAATATCAATGGCTTAAAGGAACTCTTTATTCGCAACGGAGTCTTCCCTGTTTTAGAAGTTCATTCCGATCTTAAAGTTGCTTCGGACGCAAAATGGTTAAAGTTTATCATTTACCAATTAATGACAAATGCTGTTCGTTATTCTGGTGAACGCGGAAAGAAAGTCTTCTTGTCTGCTTATCGAAATGGAAAAGATATTATTTTAGAAGTTCGTGATGAAGGTGTTGGTATCCCTCAGGAAGATGTTCGAAGAGTATTTGAACCATTTTACACAGGGAAAAATGGACGTACTTTCGGAGAATCAACTGGTATGGGGCTTTATATTGTCAGTAAAATTTGCTCTTATTTAGGTCATTCCGTGAAGTTAGACTCTGAAGTAGGCAAAGGAACTAGCATTAAAATCATCTTCCATAACGCTTTAAATCATCAAGCAGACGGCTCGGGGAAGGTGATTGAAGAATGAACATACACAATTTCAACAAAATGTATGAGAACTCACTCTCATACATTTTTTGCAACATGACTACATCTTTTTCTTCTAGTTGGAGGTATACAGCATGACTTTTTGGCAGTTTGCATTTAAAAACGTAACGCGAAATTCCCGTGCTTATTTTGCCTACTTTTTAAGCAGTGCGTTTTCCATTGCCATTTTCTTTTCGTTTGCAGTATATTTATTTCATCCTCGGTTACAAAATTTAAGTACAGTTGATGGAATTACAGGGTTAATGGTATTTTCAGAAGTGGTCATTGTGTGCTTTTCCTTTTTCTTTCTGCTTTATTCCATCGGCACTTTCTTAAAAGTTCGTAAAAAACAATTTGGAGTTTTAACCGTTTTAGGAATATCGAGAAAGCAATTAAAACGTCTTGTTTTTATGGAAAATATGTTAATTGGGATATTGTCCATCTTTGTTGGCATTCAACTCGGACTCGTATTCTCACAATTTTTCTTATTAGTAACAGCAAAAATTACACACGTTCCAGGATTGTATTTATATTGGCCTACAGGAGCCATCATTTTAACAACAACAACCTTTCTTGGACTCTTTATCATTGTTTCTGCTTTTACTCCTATGCTCATTCGCACACGAAAAGCAGTACGCCTTTTAAAAGAAGGAAAAGTAAAGCAAAAAGAGCGAAAACCATCTATACTTATTTCTTTATTTGGTGCTCTATGTTTGCTATCGGGATATGTACTAGCCGGAAATCCACAGTTCTTTTTATCGCTCGGTATAGACATAGGATCGATTTACATGTTCTCTAGTATTTTCGTCATTCCGTCACTTGTGGCAATTGGAACATACCTTTTCTTTTCACAAATTTGCTTCCTGCTCATTCGCATTTTGAAAACAAGACGAAAATTTTACATGAAGCGAATTAATATGCTGTGGATTTCAGACTTGGCAAGCCGTATTCGAACAAATATTAATATGCTTTTTATTGTAGCTATGTTATCTACTCTCGCATTTACAATGATTACATTCATATATGGGTTTGGGAAATTTATAAAATTGGAGGTAGCCAAAAATAGTCCATTCCCATTTACCTACCTTTCATATGATGCTAATCCCATGGCCTCTCAACATATAGACTGGTTAGAAAAGCGACTGAGCAAAGAAGAGTTTACATATAAAACGTTTAAAACCGATTTATATGCAGTGTCATTGAAAGAAGATAAAACGACTCCCTATGAAAGAGAAGTGTATGTATTAAAGCAAAGTGACTATAACAAGCTTGCTACTGCTTTAAATCTCAAACGCCTTTCTGTAAAGGGGAATGAAACATACATCCTTCCTGGACATGGATATCAAAACTTGCTAGGCCCTCTGGAGGGACAGGTCGAACAAAAAAACGTTACACTTTCTCAAAATTCCTTTACCTTACATGTAAAGGGATTTGAAACTTTTAGTGTAATCCCAACTGGACTGGCATCACAATTGTTAATTTTATCTGATGATACAGTACGCTCCTTATCGAGTAGCATCAAACATATGGAACTGTATAGCGTTCAAGTACAAAATTGGGAAAAAACACATGTAATCGCAGCGGAATTTATAACAAAATTGCAGAAAGACCGAGAGAGTATCGCATCTAAAGAGCCTTTATATATCATGGAGGAAGCGAGTAATTCGCTATACGAAATCAAATTAGGCGCCGCTTCTTTCTTCTTTATCGGTACGTTCCTTGGTGTCATTTTCTTCATCGGAGCTGGAAGTGTACTTTACTTCCGAATGTATACGGATTTAACAAATGAACAAGAAAAATATATTACCGTTACAAAAATCGGTTTAACGGAATCTGAAATGAAACGCTCAGCTACCATTCAGCTTGCGATCTTATTCTTTGTTCCCTATATTATGGCCTCCATCCATACGATGTTTGCTACAAAGATGTTACAAGAGATCATAAACCTATCATTATTTGCTGAAGTTACGGTTGTCCTTACGATTTTTGGAACGATTGAAATTCTCTTTTTCTTATTAATTCGTTCCCTATATATGCAAAAATTATCTCAGCATATTAAGTTTTAAGAAATAGAAAGGTGATTTTTTATGGAAGAAGTATTACACATTAAAAATGTCTCCAAAGTGTATGAGGGCAAAGTCCCTCATACTGCTTTAAAAAATATAAATTTACATGTAGATAAAGGTGAATTTGTCGCAATTATGGGTCCTTCAGGGAGCGGTAAATCTACTTTCTTAAATGTCATTTCAACAATTGATTCTCCTACTGCTGGTGAAGTGTTTATTAACGGAAAACAACCTCATACATTCCGCCGTGAAAAGCTAGCTGTTTTCCGCCGCCAAGAACTAGGGTTTGTTTTTCAAAACTTTAACTTATTAGATACGTTAACAATCGGTGAGAATATTGTATTACCATTAACGTTAGATAATGTTCCTCTTAAAGAAATGGATAAAAAACTGGATAATATTTCAAATAAACTTGGAATTGATCATATTTTAAATAAGCGGATTTTTGAAGTTTCTGGCGGACAAGCGCAGCGTACAGCTGTAGCTCGCGCTGTTATTCATCATCCATCGCTCTTGCTTGCTGATGAACCTACTGGAAACTTAGACTCAAAAGCTGCCATTGATGTAATGGAGTTATTTACAAAGTTAAATAAAGAAGAAAAAGCGACCATTTTAATGGTAACTCATGATCCATTTGCAGCTAGCTATTGCAACCGCGTTATTTTTATTAAAGATGGCGAGCTTTATAATGAATTACACCGCGGATTATATCGAGAAAAGTTCTATCAAGAAATATTAGATGTGTTGGCTTTATTAGGAGGAAGACGTGGATGACGTTTTGGCAATTTGCATTTAAAAATGTCATGCGTAATTCTAAAGCATATTTTGCTTATTTTGTAAGCAGTGCTTTTTCGATAATGGTTTTCTTCTCACTTACTGTATACTCGTACCATCCGCGTTTACAGAACTTACATGAACAAGGACCTTTGATGAATCTAATTGGAATGGCGCAATTTGTTATCGTCATGTTCTCGTTCTTTTTCTTGCTGTATTCGATTGGAACATTTTTAAATGTACGTAAAAAACAATTTGGTATTTTAACCGTTCTCGGTATTTCCAATAAACAATTAAAGCGACTTGTGTTTACGGAAAATATGATAATCGGACTATTAGCCATTTTTGCTGGTATTCAAGGTGGTCTTGTTTTTTCTAACCTTTTTCTATTGGTTACGTCCAAATTAACAGGTGCAACAGGGCTCTACTTATATTGGCCAACGAAAGCAATTATCGTCACAACTGTAACTTTCATCATTCTGTTTTTTATCGTTTCTACGTTTACACCTATGTTCGTTCGTACACGTAAAACGATTCGTCTCATTAAAAACGAGCAAAAGTTAGGAAAAGAAAAACGGCCTTCTATTCTCACTTCTTTATTTGCTTTAGCTTGTTTAGGACTATGCTATTATATCGCTGGATACCCGAAAGGATATTTCACCGAAAAAAACGTACAGGATGGCTCTGTAGTCTTCATTATTTTATCCATATTGCCACTTGTAATAATTGGAACGTATTTATTCTTTTCTCAAACGTTTCTTCTCTTTATATCTATTTTAAAAAAGAGAAGAAGATTTTACATGAAACAAATGAATATGTTATGGATTTCAGATTTAGTTGCACGTACGCGTGGTAATATTAATATGCTCTTTATTGTTACTATGTTATCTGCGCTTGCTTTCACAATTATTACACCGCTCTTTGCTATGAATAATTACACAAGGGCCTCTATTCTGGAACAATACCCTGTCCCATTCACCTATACATCTAATGAGGGGAATTCATTCGAACAAAAACATATTGCTACAATAGAACAAGAACTTACAAATCATCAATTTCAATATCAAAAATATAAATTTAGAGTTTTAAAAGATAAAGCTCTAGAACAAGACATTGTTATTATGAAAATGAGTGATTATAATACACTAGCTAAACTGTTGAAGCAACCAGAAGTTCAGTTAGATCCAGCCGATGCATATGTAATTTCTAGATATTCACCAACACTATTAAATTTAATAACCAATCCGTTCGCGAAGCAACAAACCATTACTTTAGAATCTAATAAAAAAGAATTTCACATTAAAGGATTTTTAAATCCAGGAGTAGAGCCGCAATACGCTCTTCCGCATACAATTGTGATGCAAGATTACGTAATTGACAACATGCTTCCGCATATTGAAACGATTACCATTTATAACTATCTTGTTGAAAATTGGGAAGACACTCTTATCCCTACCAAAAATATAATAAATAGTCTAGATAAAGATCGAAATGATTTATTGAAGAACAAAGAGCAAGAAGAACAACATACTGTTGTCCCATTCAGCCTTTTTACATCTAGTGACGAACTAGCATACAGCAAAAAAAGTAATGTTTCTAGTTTCTTTATTGGAACGTTTCTCGGCATTATCTTCTTTATTGGAGCCGCAAGTGTCTTATATTTCCGTATGTATAACGATTTAACAAGGGAAGAACAAAAGTATATTACCATTACAAAAATTGGATTAACAGAATCTGAAATGTTCCGTTCTGCAACAATTCAACTGGCTATTTTATTTTTCGTACCTTATGTGGTTGCTACTGTCCATACAATATTTGCAATTCAATTTTTACAAGCATTACTTGCCCTTTCTTTACTCAAAGAACTATTATTTGTACTCACTTTATTTGGGATTATTGAGATCATTTTCTTCTTTTTAATCCGCTCCCTTTACATGAATAAATTATCACAACGCCTTAAATTGTGAATAAAATAGCCTTGTGCGCGTGCACAAGGCTATTTCCAATAGTTTTTGTTTAGCAGTATCCGTAACCACCAAAGCCACCATAGCCGCCGCCAAAGCCACCGCCATAGCCGCAACCGCCACCGAAGCAGCTAGCACCGATGATAATCAATAAAATAAACAATACAATTAGAAGCGCAAAACCGCCACCGAAGCCGTGTCTTATGTGTCTATGGTGATGTTCATGTCTGTCATCGCATCTGTCATCGCATTTATCACTCATTACTCTATTCCTCCTTTAATATCATTCGTAACAACAAGGGGATCCTATCATGTTCTAAATGAGCGGATTCAATTTATATTATGTTTACATGTAGAATCGGGAGCTTGTTTCCCCAAAAACGGGCTTGTCTTGTGAAAGGATACAATTAAATCATCAATGAAAGGCTTAATGCCCACAAATCACAAAAAAACCTACGATAATGGAAT
>NZ_CATKPV010000069.1:0-33963 GCF_949768135.1 Bacillus sp. IT-79MI2
ATTTCTTCCAAGTCTTGTCAAGGAATCAAACACAATGGTATCTCCTGTACGAACAAGACGTTTTAGCATTTTATAATTCTCTCGCTCCATATTTTTTCCAGATTCTTTATCTATGAAAATATCCCGTTCTTCTATCCCTAAATTCTTCACATTCTGAATTTGCCGTTCTTCGTTTTGATCTTTACTCGAAACTCGCACATATCCAAATTTTTTATGTTTCATATGCTACACCTCATTGATAATTATAGCAATTATGTCTGTAAAGGTATATAAAATAAACGGATGTCTGTAAAATAAGAAACGGATATTTATAGACGTGGTTTTTTATAGTTTCCTATATATCTGTAAAGGTATACTTTTATAGACGCACCAAGGGTTCTCCACATCTTTGAATACGTGGTAATAAAAAGTGGCTCAAAAGGTGTACCTTTCGGAACAAAAAAAGAACCCTAATCATTAGGATTCTGTACAGGAAACAACAAATATATAGAAGTAAGATAAAGAGAATTACTTATTATTATATCGCATATATGTATAATGTAATATTGAGAAAATGTTAAGAAATGGTCAAATCATTCTCATATGTATTATGTAGTAATAGTTGAAACGGCTTGTTTGTAAACAAGTTGCTGTTTACCATGAACCATCATAAGAATCGTAAATTTGTCCATTGCAAGAATCTGCCCAGTTATCCGAACCCCACTCTTTAAAAATACAGTGACTGGCTTTTTTTTTCTTTAAATAATTCATACGTTTTTTCTTGTAGACCATTCAAATGAATCCCTCCTTTTTATAATCGTATCATACTGAAATTTAAATACTGGTTTATACACGTATTTCTCAATATAGCCATTCAAAAGGAATCTCCTAGTATTATGGATTTGTTTTTTATTACAAGAAAGCTCATTTTTTCGTTTTAGGGTAATTCTGAATTCTTAAGTTGATGGGCATGGGTCACCATATCAAAAAAAGAAAATTGTACGTTTAGACACATTTTAGACGCAAAACAACCGATTCCTTGTACGTTAAGGATTCGGTTGTTTTTATTTTTATATTTATTGGACAGATGATTACTCCAAAATTGACGGATGCCCCTTCTACCCCATGGAGATGTGGCGTTCGCCCTTATAGAGCCTGCATCTAATCTCGTTTACTGATGAAATCTTTGTAAGCCGCAATTTTATATTCAAGCATCTCATCCGCAGCTTTTAACGTTCTGATTTGTTTCTTAATAGAGTGTTTATGTTCATCTAAAAGGCTTAACCGCTCTAGTGCGGTATGTTCTCCTTCTAAAACTAATGAAGCATACTTCTTTATTTTCGCAATAGGCATTTGTGTTTCTTTTAACTTGATAACAAATTGCAGCCATTTAATATGAGAATCGTTATATCGTCTGTCTCCGCTGGCATCACGACCAGGAATTATAATTTTTTCCTTTTCGTAATACCGCAAAGTATGTGTACTTATCTCTAAAATTTTAGCCACTTCACCAATGGTGTGCATAAGAAACCTCCACATTAATTTTTCTTGACTTAGAGCTTACTCTAATCATTATAATCAACTCATAGTTCATTCACAATAAAATCAATTGGATAAAATTCAGGAGGAATTTATATGAAATATACAGTTATTACAGGTGCCAGTTCAGGAATTGGGTATGAAACGGCTCTTGCTTTTGCGGCTCGCGGAAAAAACTTAATCGTAGCAGCTCGCAGAACGGAGGAATTGGAAAAGCTAAAATCAAAAGTGGCTGACATTAACGCAGACCTTGATGTTGTCATTCGAAACGTAGACTTATCTGTTACTACAAATGTTTATGAATTCTACGAAAGTCTTCAGGATTATCAAATTGAGACCTGGATTAACAATGCTGGGTTTGGAAACTTTGCTTCCGTTGGGGAACAAAATTTAAATAAAATTGAGACGATGCTTCACTTGAATATTGAATCATTGACCGTTCTGTCCTCTCTTTATGTACGTGACTATGCAAATGTTGAAGGAACGCAAATTATCAATATTTCTTCAGGAGGAGGATACCTGATTGTTGCCGATGCTGTGACCTACTGCGCGACAAAGTTCTATGTAAGTGCCTTTACAGAAGGTCTAGCACAAGAATTGAAAGAAAAAGGGGCAGTCATGCAAGCAAAGGTTTTGGCTCCTGCTGCAACTGAAACGGAATTTGCTAAACGTTCTTTGGATGCAGATGAATTCCAATATGAAGATGTAATTCCTAAATTTCATACTGCAAAAGAAATGGCTGGATTTATGTTAGATCTGTATGATAGCGAGAATGTTGTTGGAATTGTGAATGGAGAAACGTATGAGTTCCAATTAAGAGAACCAATTTTTCCGTATGTGACGAGAACAAGAAAATAATCTGGTGTACCCAATTTGAAGTTTTAGATCCTAAAGGAGCGTAAAAAACATGAAAAAGTTTAAAGACATTCAAAATAATCATTTAGCATTAACACAATACTATCGTTGGTATCAAGTATATGAAGTCCCATTTAACAAATATCGTCTAGAAAACCAGTTAGACATTTTAGGGGATGAAATTGAAATTTCATCTCAAGCTGGAACTTCTAAAGGTAAAAGTGGTTTAGAAGATAGATTAAAAATGTTTGAAGGATGGCAAAATGCGCATCATGTTGAAAACACATCAATCAAACAGTTGAACGATGAAGAACTTTCATTAGAAGCAGATATTCTTTATCAAAATATACGCCCAGATGATAGTAGATACAGCTACAGAATTCATTATTCAACAATCCTGAAACTTAGAGAGAATGACTTGCCTCCTTTTACAAAGGTCCATATAGAGCCAATCGGTAATGTGGAAAATCCACAATTTACATCTGCCTATGCAGACAATAGAGCAAAATCATTTATGCATTATTGGTTATATTTAATGGAAACAGCATCTGTGAACGGTGACAAATTCAAAGAATTACTAGCAGAACAATTTGAATTGAATTTAAGTACAGGTTCTGAAATCGATACATTAAAAGGATTTAACGAATGGTTGGCAACCGCTTCGAGTCAAGTGAAACAAAGCGGACATTATCCAAAAAACCTCTCAGTTACAGAAAATGTGGATAACACGATAAATGTTTCCGTAGATTTTGAATGGGAAGGTATTTCTGTGGATAATAAGCCAATGGTTGCAGAAACACATCATGAATGGGTGCTTGAAAATAATTTAGATGAGCGATTTGCTCGTATGAGAATGATGAAAGTAACTCAAACAAAGCCATTTCAAATAGTAGAATAATTTAGAACATAGCCTTTTTCTTTTATGATAGATAAAAGAAAAAGGCTATAGGCTTGATACGAACAAAAAAGAAAATCGTACGTTAATAAGTCGGCAATTCTTATTAGAGGTAGAAGGAGCAACCGTGCCGGGAAGTGCAAAGTAACTCCTAATAAATTGGGAGGGTTTCAACGTCGCTCTTTATGATATACCAAAATATGTTGACCAAGCGGTGGAAAGGTTAACATATTTTTCGTTAAAAATTTGTAATCGGTCGAATCCAATAGTTTTTTATATTAAGAGTGGGAACGTGAGGGTCAGTTCCCGCTCAACATTACCTCCATAGGAAAGGAATTCATGAAGAAAAAAATGATTTATTTATTCATATTTTTAGGTGTGGTATGTATTACAGTTTCATTGTTTTTAAGGTTCTGTTGCAAAGTTTTCTAAACTAAGCTACACTTTCGAAAAAGAAAACGAGGAGAATCACAGATGGGATATTTTAAAGGGAAACAGTTCAAGAAGGATATTATTTTAATAGCCGTTGGCTACTATTGTCGTTTTTCTTTAAGTTATCGCGATGTGTCTGAAATTCTCAAAGAACGTGGTATTTCTATTCATCCAACAACTATCATGCGCTGGGTTCATGAATATGGAAATCTTATCTATCACATTTGGAAAAAGAAAAACAAAAACATATTGTTATCTTGGCGTTTGGATGAAACCTATATCAAGGTGAAAGGGAAATGGTGTTATTTATATCGAGCAATTGATAAAGAGGGACAAACCCTTGATATTCAACTTCGTCAAAAACGGGACACACAAGCAGCATATGCTTTTATGAAAAGACTTGTTCGATCTTTTGGAGAACCAACGGTTCTGACGACAGATAAGGCCCCTTCTTTAGCTTCCGCATTCAAAAAATTAAAGGAGATAGGTCTTTACAAAAATACCTTTCATCGTACAAGCAAGTACCTCAATAATATCATTGAGCAAGATCACCGACATGTGAAACGTCGATTCTCCTGTTCTTTAGGATTTCAAAGTCTTCGCCATGCCTCACGTACTATTAAAGGTATAGAAACTGTTCATGCCATATACAAACAAAAACGAAGTCTTCAACCAAACTTCGTTTTTTCGACGTATAACGCATTACATGAATTATTAATAGTTTCATAAAACTGGTTCACAATATTCCCCATCTCTTTATATCTTCGGAAACTTTGCAACAGAACCCATTCTACAATCAAACATTTCAATAATTACATAGAACAAGATCATCGCCATGTGAAGCGCCGGTTTGCTAAATCCTCAGGATTTCAAACACTTCGCCATGCTTCACGTACAATAAAAGGAATTGAAACGGTTCATGCCCTATATAAACAAAGAAGAAGTCTTCAATCAGACTTCTTCTTTTCGACTTATAACGAATTACAAAAATTATTAACGGCTTCATAAAATTCAATTGCAATTCCTTCAACTTTTTATGTGTTAAAAAACTTTGCAACGGAACCTAGTAGATAATGCTCTACAGTGAGCTTTTGCAATTCCACCTGTACCTACAATTCCAATATTCATTACAAGAACATCTCCTTTAATTAATAATGTGCTTTAGAGTATTTAAAATTCCAATGGAATATTCACCTTGAACTAACATAGAATGCGCTTTTTTAGCTTCTTCTGTCGCGTTTTGTATTAAGTAACCATGTTGAACCGCTTTAAGCATTTTTAAATCATTCCCACTATCTCCAAACGCAATTGCATTTTCTCTTCTTAAATCGTATTTACCTAAAATAAACTTAACAATTTCATCTTTCCCAGTTCCAATCGGAATAAAATCTACATCATAGCAATCCTCTGGATCACCTGCTAATGGATTACACCGGTTAATATTAACCCCTACTTGATATTGCTCTGCAATTTCTTTTATATTTTTCAAACTTTTAGTATCTACAACTTCATTTTGTTTTTCATAATAAAAATTAAATTTGTATTTAGAGGTTCCTAATTGTGTCTGTGGTTGTAAAAAAACACCATAATCGCTTTCTAATAAATCAATGATTTCATCAATTTTTCCAGGTGCAAATCCACTATTATCAAGCTTTTCTTCCCATCTTTGATCAGTTAATGTAATACCATTACTATTAAAGTATGCTATTTCTGTCCCAAATCCACTTGCTATAAAATGAGGGAAATACTGGATGGATCCTTTTTTCATTTTTTCAATGATAGATTCTAAACTACTCCCAGTTACCCAACCAATTACTAGATGACCATTACTTCCTTGTTCATATAAGTACTCTTCTAACAATTTCATGTTATTTCTTTTGGATTCATCCATATCATGAGGGTAATAAGTTTCATCAAAATCACAAAACACTACAAATTTAGGATTTTCAACTTCTGGTAATCTTTCGAATGTTAAAGAATTTAAAGTTTTATTATTTAGTAACATTAATTAATCCCTCCATCACATAGTCTTCTTCTTCTAATGTTATATTTGGGTATAAAGGTAAATGTAATATCTCTTTATGAACTAACTCTGTATTTAATAAATTAGCATTTATATATTTATCCTTAATCAAACAAGTGTTTTGCTTATGAGCTAATACAGGGTAATAAATATCTGTTTCAATGTTATACAGCTGTTTCAACTTCTTTTTCAGCTCATCCCTCTTCCCATTTCTAACTCTAATAGGGAACAGGTGCCATACATTGTCTTCCGTCATCTTAGATAGTTGTATTAATTCTTTATTCATTAATCCCTTTAGATTATTTATATATCGCTGAGCTAAATATACTCTTTTAAAATTGTTATACGATAAATGTTTAATTCTCTCCAAACCAATTGCTGCTTGTAAGTTATCAATTTTAGAATTGAAGCCAAAATCTAATACCTTTTTATTTTTCTTATCGACTTCAAAACTGTGATAGCTATATTGATTACACTGAATTGCAAGATCTTCATCATTACTAACGATTGCGCCAGCTTTACCACAAACACCGAAGTTTTTATATGGATTAGAACTGAGAACTAAAATATCTCCGTATTTCCCAAGATCCGAAGAACCTATAGCCTGACAAGCACCCTCAACAATTCTCAATTGATAAGTATCTGCAATTTGACGGATCTTTTTCATATTACATTGTTTACCATACAGATGTACTAGTAAAATACATTTTGTTTTTGGAGTAATGGCTTCTTCTATTTTAGTTGGATCCATGTAGTAATTTTGACGATCTATGTCTACAAAAACAGGTTTTGCTCCAATTGCTAACACAGCATTCTCTGTAGCAGCAAAACTATTAGCAGGCATAATTACCTCATCGTCTGGCTGGATTCCAATAGATAATAATGAAACCATAAGAGCATCTGTACCACTACTTGTTGCAATTACAAATTGCTTGTTTAAATACTCCCCGATTACTTCCTCTAACTTTTTTGAAAATGGGCCACTTGTAAATTGTCCTGTCGGTAATACTTCTTTTAAGGTTCTCATTATTCCGTCAATTTCTTCTGTAGAAATTAAACGGTTTACAGGCATGAATTCTATTTTCTGTATATTTTTCTGCTATAATTGAAAATATCTTTATTTATATCGACATTATTATCCAATTTATTATCTTTAAATAATTTTTTTCATTTTATGATTCGGTAATATATTGCTAATTTCGAATTCAATACCTTTTGTTTCGCCCTGTAAGTATTTCAATAAGGCTAAATGATCTTTGCTATGACCAGAAACTGTAGTAAGAGTTTTCACGTTAAAATCACCTCTAAGAAATTATTTTAAAGATCATGAATAGAATATATTTTATGTTAACGATTACATGTCAACATTTTTTTTTATGGAGTGATTCTATGGTAACAATTAAAGAAATAGCCAAACTATGTAATGTATCAAATGCCACAATTTCAAGAGTGTTAAATAATCATCCTTATGTAAATTCAGAAAAACGCGAAAAAATATTGAGAGTAATGAAAGAGTTAAACTATACTCCTAGTTCTATTGCTAGGAATCTTAGGATAAATAAAACACAAACCATAGCCCTATCCATTCCTAATATTGCTCATCCTTTTTTTGGTCAACTTGCTAAAGAGATATCTAAAGAATTATTAAAACACAATTATAAATTACTGATTTATCAGACTTTTTACGAAAAAAAAATAGAACTTGAATTACTAGCATTGTTAGAAAATAAAGCTGTGGATGGTGTAATTCTCGCATCCTTAGAAAATAAGTGGAAAGATGTGGAGTGTTACTTAACACATGGTCCAATACTACTGTGTAATGAATATGAGGAAACTGCTCCTATTCCAATAATCTGCTATGATGAATATGAAGCGGGCTATAAAGCAGTTAAACATTTAATTAGTAAAGGACATGAGAAGATTGGTTTTTGCTACGATTCGCTTAATAGTCAAGCTCAATTAAAACGTAAACAAGGATATCTTCATGCTCTAGAAGAAAAACAGCTATCATATAAAAAAGAATGGCTATTTGGAAATGCAATTACTGTTGAAGATGGGTTTAGAATTTTTGAGAAGTTAAATAATTTAAAAGACAGACCTACGGCATTATTTACTGGTAATGATCAAGTAGCAGCTGGAGTTATTAAAAATGCTACTTTAAAAGGGTATAATATTCCAACTGACCTTGCCGTTTGTGGCTATGACAATCAGTTAATTTGTAAAGTTACAAGTCCAACAATAAGTACTATTGATATTCCAATAGTTGAATCAAGCAAACGTGTTGTTAGTGAAATACTAATATATATAGATTCAAAAGATAGTATTGGCCGTAAAATTATTCAATACCCTACGAATCTAATTATTCGTGAATCGACATAAATGTAATTGGTCATTTTATATGAGATGAGCTATTCATGCAAAAGATAATTGTTGAGAAACTTATATATGAAGATAAAATCTTCAATTTTGTAATACAATGAATTTTTTCGGACTATTATTCTTGCATTTTTGCAGTAACTTATAACATATTGGGGTATGGCAACATGCCCATCAAGCTAATATTCTGAAGTGTCCCCAAAACGAAAAGTATATTATTTTACAGTTATTTATGAGAATTCAACTCATTTTCTTCGTTTTGGGGAACTACTAATTTCTTAAGTTGATGGGCATGGTCACCATACCCAAAAAAGAAAATTGTACGTTTAGACATGAAATTGACACATTTCGATCAGTTCCCTGTACGTTAAGGAATTAGTTTGTATATTTGAGGAGATGTGGGAGACCGGTGTAAATTTAGGGAAATCCAATATTTTCTATTCAAATATGATAGAATAGAAGTATATCCAAAACGGAGGAACAACAAATGAACTCAAACACAAAGCAGTTTATTTATGATATCCAGCAAAGAAAGAATAATTATATAGAAGATGTATTAACAGCAATACAACACCCTAAAAAAGAGGAATCTGAACAGGTCATTCAAAATATAGTAGAGAAGATGGATATGATGATTAGTTTAGTTACTACTTACATGGCTATTGAATCAGAATCTATGAAAGAATTAAGAGAGCTTCAGGAAGAAGTTATTCATGCTCAAGCATATATTCAAAAACGAAAATTTGAAGAAACACAGAGATAAAACCCTGTGTTTTTACTTGATCGTCTATGACACTAATCTTTTATAAATCAAATTAGGTATAATTTGATTATTGTTTTGGCATAATCCATACAATTTGTTGAATGCGTACAATATACGGTACCGTATCTTCAATGAGCAAATGATCTGGTTTCACATCCTTTAACTTTCCTCTTACATTACCTCTTACAGTTTCAATAACCACATGTTTACCAATTACTGATTGTAATGTCTGATATACGTAGGGATTTGGTACACTTACCATATTTTGTTCACTAAAGTCATTTCCCTCCAAATAACTCATTCTATAAGACTCCTTTCTAACTTGCATTCTTTCTCTTAATATATGATATAAATCTTATAAATATGCTAGAAGGATAATTCATTATATGAACGAAAATAACATTTTAATAAGGTACGTTTTCTATTTCTAAATTACTAAAAAATTATTTATATAAGGTTATTTTTACTAGTTAATAGGTAATGATATAGGGATATTTTGAATGTACATCTAGGTTGTTCCTTTCAAGATATTTATCATTTTATATACGCCCTTTATTAGAATACTGCTTATACTTTTTTTGAGATTCTTTAGTAATACGTGCGTTAAGTAAAATTGCTAACAACAAAAACACTCCATATTTTCCCCCTGTAGCTCTTATGATAATCACAGATTCTGTTGCAAAGTTTCCGAAAACATAAAAAGATGAGGAATATTGCGGACCAGTTTTATGAAGATAGTAATAATTCATATAATGCGTTATATGTCGAAAAAGCGAAGTTTGGTTGAAGACTTCGCTTTTGTTTGTATATGGCATGAACAGTTTCTATACCTTTAATAGTACATGAGGCATGGCGAAGACTTTGAAAGCCTAAGGAACGGGAAAATCGACGTTTCACATGTCGATGATCTTGCTCGATGATATTATTGAGGTACTTTATTGTACGATGAAAGGTATTTTTGTAAAGACCTATCTTCTTTAATTTTTTGAATGCGGAAGCTAAAGAAGGAGCCTTATCTGTCGTCAGAACTGTTGGTTCTCCAAAAGTTCGAACGAGTCTTTTCATAAAAGCATATGCTGCTTGTGTGTCTCGTTTATGAAGAAGCCGGTAATGAACGACATGCAAAAGTGAGATATTATTAAAAAATCTTTCATTTCAGCATTTGAGATTTTCTCCAGTACCCTCTATCTTTATGATACAAAATCAAAGCAATCACTAAAATTCCTGATGCAATCCAAATTGATCTGTTCCCTATATGAGTGGTAGTAAATGTGCCTAACAACGCACCAAGTATAAAAGAAAGAATAATCACAAGAAATTCTTGAAATCGCTTTTTCTCTTCCTGATCATGTTCTATAAATGCTAAATATGCTGCCTGCGTTACAGTTCGAAGATTCCCTGTTGTCATCGTTGAATTGTAGGCCCACTTGTCTAGTTTATTAAAAGTGGAGATCTGTAAAGATGATACAAACGCAATACATACCGTTATCACTATGTTAGGGATACTTTTGGGCAAGATACCTACAATGATTAAAACTATACATTCCAGTATTAGAATAGAGCGTCTATAACTATGCAATACATGTCTTATATGAGGAATCTTTACTACCTCTGATATTAAAACACCTAACATAAAAGCTAAAATAGGCGGGATATATAGCAAAGCATTATGCCATTCTCCGTTAGCTGCTCTTATAGCGAGTAATACTACATTCCCTGTCTGCGCATTGGCAAATACTCCGTCCCTACTGATGAAAGTATACACATCTAGAAAGCCTCCAACTACTGCTAACAAAGCACCCAAATAAATAGAGTTTGAAGATAATGAGGGGATTGTACCTAGTTTGTCTTTCATATTATTATCTCCTTGTACCTTATATTGCATATATTATCTAATTATACAAATAACAATATTATTTTGATAATATTTACAAGATATTCGTAATTTATATCTTGATGTTTCTTCCTTTTACTTTTTCCTAATATGATATAATACCATACCAAGATTTTCACCTACAATCAACACAATTTTTTAACATGTTTTAATTGTTTAATTTCGTTCACTTATCAGCCTGAACTAATCTTATTAACAGTAAGGTGGTACCTACGGTACAATTTGAGTTTTCGTAACCTGGTGGAAATGATGGAGGAAAGAGGATTATCAATTGCTCACACAACAATTATGCGCTGGGTTCATCAATATGGACCTCAATTAGAAGAGAAAGTACGACATCATCTTAAATCAACAAATGACTCGTGGAGAGTCGATGAAACTTATATTAAAGTAAAAGGACAATGGATGTATTTATATCGTGCGGTCGATTCAGATGGTAATACAATTGGTTTTTATCTAAGTAAATCAAGAGATAAACAAGCAGCCAAGCGCCTTTTTAAGAAAGCCTTGGCTTTTTCCTACGTTTCTAAACCTCGCGTGATAACAGTAGATAAAAACCCTGCCTATCCTGTAGCGATTCAAGAGTTGAAAGATGAGAAACATATGCCTGAAGGCATACAATTAAGGCAAGTTAGATATCTCAATAATATAGTGGAACAAGATCATCGTTTTATTAAGAAACGTGTGCGTTCTATGTTGGGATTCAAGTCATTTAAAACAGCAATCTCTATATTGAATGGTGTTGAAGCCATGCATATGATGAAAAAAGGACAAATTCCCCGACAGGTGAAGTCTACCCAAAATGAAGTTGAATTTGTATATAACTTGTTTGGAATTGTATCATAATCTGGAATTGAACAGACCGTGTAGGTTCTATGTCTCTATTAAATGATTTTTGCACCAGAACCAAAAAATGAATCCTCAGAATCATTTTTAAGAGGATTTATTAGCCTATTTAATAGAATAGTACTTGCGGTTAATGGTTCTGTTGCAAAGTTTTTTAAACTAAGCTATATTCTAGAAAAATGAGACGAGGAGAATGACAGATGGGATATTTTAAAGGAAAACAATTCAAACAAGACATTATTTTAGTAGCCGTCGGCTACTATTGTCGTTTTTCTTTAAGCTATCGCGATGTATCTGAAATCCTGAAGGAACGTGGTGTTTCGGTTCATCCGACAACCATCATGCGATGGGTTCATGAATATGGAAACTTGATCTACCAAATTTGGAAGAAGAAAAATAAAAACGTACAATTGTCTTGGAAATTGGATGAGACTTATGTAAAAGTCAAAGGAGAATGGCGTTACCTATATCGTGCGATTGATAAAGAGGGTTACACATTAGATATTCAACTGCGTAAAAAGCGAGATCATCAGGCCGCATATGGCTTTATGAAAAGATTAGTGAAAAAGTTTGGAGAACCAACGGTTCTAACAACAGACAAAGCTCCAGCATTACTTTGTGCGTTTAACAAATTAAGGGAACAAGGCTTTTATAAACATACAACTCATTGCACAATCAAGCATTTGAATAATCTCATAGAACAAGACCATAGACATGTAAAGCGACGTTTTGCCAAATCCGCAGGATTTCAAAGTCTTCGCCATGCTTCACGTACCTTGAAAGGAATCGAAACGATTCATGCCATACATAAACGAAAACGCAGTTTGCAACCAAACTGCGTTTTTTCAACATACAATGAATTACAGCAATTACTTAGAATTGTATAAAATCCATCTGTAATCAGCCCAATTTTTTATCTGTTAAGAAACTTTGCAACAGAACCATAAATTTTTAGCTTGATAGCAATGGGGTACCGCCAGCATTTCGGAAAAAAACCACGCTAAGCAAATTCCGACAAAAAAAGAGCCGGATTTTACTCCGCTAAGAGTAAACCGGCTCTTTTTTATTTAATGGGCGTAAATTACGTAAACTTGAATCATATGCTACATCAAAGTTATATTCACCTAGAAAGTTTATGTGCTCCCAACCTAATGGGGACACGTGGGGCATTAACTCTTCCCTGAATTCTCCCTTTTTTTTGAGCTCTTCTGTAGCTTCCTCTAAATAAACCGTGTTCCAAACACTAATAGCATTGATTATGATATTGAGTGCACTTGCTCGTTGTAATTGATCTTGGAGAGCGCGTTCTCTAAATTCACCAAGTTTTCCAAAGAAGATAGCTCTGGCAAGTGCATTCACAGCTTCACCTTTATTTAATCCCCTTTGTATACGTCTTCTCAAAGTTTTACTTGAAATATAATCCAGGGTAAATATCGTTTTTTCTATTCTCCCCATTTCCCGAAGTGCTTTAGCAAGCTTATTCTGTCTTGCGTAAGAACCTAATTTTCCCATGATTAAAGCTCCAGAAACTTTACCTGTCCTTACAGAGTACGCTAAACGTAATACATAGTCGTAGTTTTCTTGAATTACCTTTATATCTATCTTGCCTCTAAGAAGTGCTTGTACATCAGGATATTCTTGAATGCCATTTATAGTAAACAATTTAGTATCAGCTAAATCACGAAGACGAGGGGCAAAACGAAACCCAAGTATATGAGTTAAACCAAATACTTGATCAGTATACCCAGCTGTATCTGTATAGTGTTCTTCAATGTTAAGATCTGTCTCATGATGTAGTAAACCATCAATAACATGAACAGCATCACGAACATTTGTATTAATTACTTTTGTATAAAAAGAAGAGAACTGATCACTAACAAAGCGATAAATTGTAGCGCCTTTTCCTGTACCATAATGAGGGTTTGAATCAGCATGCAAAGAAGATACGCCTACTTGCATGCGCATACCATCAGAAGATGATGTAGTTCCATCTCCCCAGTATGTTACTAACTTTCGTTGGTGATGAAAGTTGACTAAAACCGCTTGAGCACGATTCATAGCATCTTCATACATTCTCCATTGAGCAACATTGGCCATTTGTCTATAAGAAATACCTGGAGTAGCTTCCGCCATCTTAGTTAGACCTATGTTTGTTCCCATAGCCATAATGGTTGCCAACAGAATATTCTTTTCTTCCTCATTAGGAGCTTTATTGCTTGAGGCATGAATAAATTGTTCATGAAACCCAGTCCAACTCGCCACCTCTAGTAATAAATCTGTTAGTTTTATCCTAGGTAACATACTGTATAGACGGGAACTATAGACTTTTGCTTCTTCAGGTGTATCTTTATCGAGTCGGTGAACATAGAATTTACCTTTTTCTATATCAACTCCCTCTAGGTCGTTACTATTTCGAGATAACCAATCTAAACGTTGGTTTAGCGAGTCTATACGTTCCATTAAATATTCTTCAACTCTGATCGGGACCGCAAGAAAATCTTGCACACTAGTTACACTTTTCCAATTCTCTTGAGATACAAGATAATCATCAAATGCTTTATGTTGCCTACTTCCAGGAACAAATATGTCTCCTGATCGAATATAGTTTCTTAATTCTGTCAGTGCTGCAAGTTCATAGTAATGACGATTAATATTCCCCTCCTCATCATACACATGATTTTGCCAACGATTTGAAACAAAACTAAGATTCGCGTCTATTGGTACTTTTCTCTTACCAGTTTCATTTAACTCATGGATGGTTTCCAATGCTTGCAAAACAGGTTCAGCAGACTTCGTTGCTCCAAACTTAAATGTTTGTAATAGTGTAGGTGTGTATTTTCTTAAGTAAGAGTATCGAGTTTCCAATAAATCCAAATAATCATAGTTAACAGGCCTAGATAGCTGTTTAGCTTCTTCAACTGATTCTACAATTTTATTCCAGGGCATTACACCATCTAATGCTGTAAAAGCATCTATTCCTTCTTCTTTTGCTTTAATAAGTGCATCACATATACCTTGGCCCAGTACCAGCGTTGCTGTAACCAGGGGCAAAGTAGCAAATAATGATATATTATTTCTACTCTGTGCCATTCATTTGTATTGCTAATTATCTTTTTGTTGTATTTTACGATACAGCGTCATGCGAGAGATACCAGCTTTTTCTGCAGCATCAGTACGATTCATTCCTTGATCTATAAGATATAAAGCATAATTTACCTTTTCTTCATCAGTTTTGGGTCTTCCGGGATGCTTCCCACGTTTCTTGGCTGCTATGATTCCCTCTTTTGTTCGTTCAGAGGTCAAATCTCTTTCAAATTGAGCAATCCCTGCAAAAACAGTAAAGAGCATTTTTCCGTGTGCTGTTGTTGTATCAAGCCAAGCTTCTTTTAGACTTTTCAAGTTTACTCCTTTTTGAGAAATGAGTTCGGCAATTTCAATTAAATCTTTTGTAGAACGAGAAAGACGAGTCAAATCTGTTACTACTACTGTATCTCCTTGGCGTAGAAATTCTAACATACGATTCAACTCAGGACGATCTCGTTTAACTCCTGTTATTTTTTCAAAGAAAATACGTTCACAACCGGCTTCTTTTAATTGTTGTTCTTGGCGATCTAAATTTTGATCAATCGTAGACACTCGCATATATCCAAATTTCATGTAATTCTTCCTTTTTTTATTTTTATTGTATCAAAAATGTCTTTTAATATATATTGTTACAAATAATTTTGTTACACATTTTTGTTACGCCGGGATTGCTGGTTTACTTGACTTCATATTTTGATACAAACTGCTGTAACAAAAATGGTCGTTTTAGTTACAATCCTTAGCTTACAAAAATCAAGGTTTTCACTTCCGAAAAATGTCTTAACGTGGTTTTTATGTCATTTGGCTGACGGGACCCCAATAAAAAAATGAAACCCGTTAGGGTTTATTTGATATGCAGAATTTCCAATAATCTACACTGGTTTTTTAGAAAAAGAAAAAAGCCATTTTTGAAAATGACTTTTATTAACCTGAGCTTGATAGCGATGTGCTGTGTCCCAAAAAAAGTTTTATGCTAATCTATTTCTTCCCATCTTTCATGCTATAATACCCTAAATTAATCACAATTAAGAAATAACCACCCATAATTCCGGCAGCAAATGTCCATATGACACTATGGTGTTCAATCTCATACATAATAATCGCACCGAGTATCGCTGCTGCAAACCGATTAATCATACCAAGCGTCGGTGTTTTTGTTTTTTTTACAATGCTATCTCCAAACTTTTCAATACGCCTTCCTAAAATCCAAACACAATACATACTAACAAGCAAGCCAATGCTTGCACCTAAAAAATGGGGCGAAAAAGGCGTCATAATCCATCCTAATAACATCGTGCCTAGCAAATAATACATTTGTATTTTAAATGCCCTTAGTGCCATACGAATCATGCTGTACTCCTTTACCTTTCTCATTGAGACTTTATTACTTAGGCTCAAGGGTCTTCTTCTTTTCTTCCAGTATAATTTGATTTATTTTAATTAAGGTATCGGTCATTTGCTGCAAGGCTTCGATATCAATTTTAGAGAAGTATTTCTCAATAAGTAAATCATCTAGCTGAGACAATCGTTCTATATACTTGCTACCGTTAGGACCAAGTGTAAGGAAATACTCACGTTTATTGTTAGGATTTACGTGTTTCGAAATCATATTATGTTTCTCCAATTTAGATAAAACTTGGCTGACAGCACTTTTGGATATATTAAAAGTGGTCGCAATACTGTTAGCTGTAGTATTTTTATTTAAATTAATATAGATTATCATGTTCTCTTGCTGCGCTGTAAGACCAAACTCATTCTTTAACTCCTGAGATAGTAAAATGTTTAATTCATTGTAGGCTCGGTTCATGTCGGTAATTACTTCTTTATAAGAACTGGTCATATTATTCTTCCTCCAATCATTCTGTTATTTCATTGTACGCCGTTTTTTCGTTTCGACATATAGTTAAGTTTAATTAACTTAACTATATGATATCTTTATGTTAGTGTAAAGGAAAAAGTAAGCAAATTTGTTTTGATTACTTTTTTCGGAATTATAATAAAGGGGAAATTAGACGCATTAGGGATTCCAGTATTCGTTTTCGAATACTACGTTTTTGAAATGATTTCCATCGAATTTCAGACGAATGGTTAAAGTCCTCTTCAAAATCACGTTTAATATCAAGAACTGTCTTAGATTCATAAAGTACGCTAATGATTTCATAATTTAGTTCAAAGCTACGGACATCCATATTTGCTGTGCCAATTGTTGCAATTTCATCATCTACAAGTACAATTTTAGCGTGCACAAAACCATCTTTATAGCTGTAAATTGAAGCACCGGCTTTTAGAAGTGGTGTGAAGTATGATTGAGATGCTAGATCACTAATAATTCTATCTCTCTTACCTGGATATAGAATACGGACATCTATTCCAGCTATTGCACTTAAACGTAGTAATGTTAATGTTTCTTGGTCCGGAATGAAATAAGGTGTTGCGATCCAAATTGCTTTCTTAGCAGAACCTATAACAGCAAGTAAAGTATTACGAATGTTTGTATCATCTGAACTTGGTCCACTTGCTACAATTTGAATAGCACCTTCTGCATGAGAATTTTGTTTACCTGGAAAGTATTTTTTATTCATAAATTGATTCCAAGAATAAGTATTTAAACCATTAGTGGCATAAAGCCAATCTTCAAGGAATATTGCTTGTAATTTGTACAATGCTTTTCCTTCTATTCTTAAGTGGCTGTCACGCCAAATTGGGAATTTTTTAGAACGACTAAGATACTCATCGCCAACGTTGAGCCCACCTGTAAAACCAATCTCTCCATCTACAATGACAATTTTACGATGGTTACGATAATTTATTGTTTCAAGTGGCCATGATGAAAGAATAGGATCAAATGCCACAACCTCAATTCCTACATCTTTCATGGGTTGTAAGAAACGATTTCGTAATGAATTGCTTCCGATCCCATCATAAAGAAAGCGTACAATTACACCAGATTTTGCTTTCTTAATTAATGCATCGCGAATTTTTGTACCAATTTCATCTGCTCGATAAATAAAGTATTGAATATGTATATGATGTGTAGCATTTTCAATAGCTTGTATAATGTTTGTAAATGTTTGATCCCCATTTGTTAAGAGTTTTGTTGTGGTATTATTGGCAACAGGACCGCCACCGAATTTTTGTACAACCTGTGTTAAATAAGTAGAACGCTCACTTAATGAGGAAGTGAATGATAAATCTAGGCGTTTTCCTTCTAAAATCTCACGGAATAATTTTCTTTGCTCTTCTGAACGATGTAGATGCTTCTTTCTTCTCCAACGACTTCGGCCAAAAAGAGAGTACAAAATTACACCAACACCGGGAAGAAGTGCTAATACTAAAAACCATGCTAAAGTACTTTGTGGGGAACGGTTTTCGATAAAAATAATGAAGGCAATTCCTACTATTGTGATAGACCATAGTACGTCGACAAAGTTGTATAGTGAGATAATGGATATATTCAACAGAAAGAGAACGATAGAGACAAGTGTAAATACAAATAATAATTGAACTTTAGGGTTTTTCATCTTTATAAAATTCACC
This sequence comes from Bacillus sp. IT-79MI2, assembly GCF_949768135.1. NCBI lineage: Bacteria > Bacillati > Bacillota > Bacilli > Caryophanales > Bacillaceae > Bacillus > Bacillus sp. IT-79MI2. Next base: position 18,224 of record NZ_CATKPV010000069.1, read on the forward strand.
TATTCTTTCTTAAATATAGGATTCATATATGGAAGCTGTAACCTAACATTTCTATAAGGGAGAATCACAGGGTTGCTGCTCTAGTCCGTCATATCATTTACATAAATGGAATTTTGTGATATTCCATTTATGTAAATGATGCTGAATAAAGTCGAGCTCATGAAAGCCAAAGAGATACAAGGGAAATCCCTTGTATCTCTTTGGCTTTAGATCTACTCTCTCTACACTGACTCAGTAGATAAAGAACCTTTTTGTTTATCTTTCCCTTTGAATACAGCCAGTACCATAATTATAAGAGATACAAGTCCAAGAAACCCCATCGCCTGAACATATGAGCCTATCCCGTATCCTCCAAAGAAGAAGCTGTTACGAAATGCTTCTACACTGTACTTAAAAGGAGTCCAAGAATACAACCAGTGTTTTGTCACATCCGGAAGAAATTCGTGTGCCAGTGATAAGGTTGGCATAGAAAAGAAGAAGACTACCATTAATATTGGTACCCCGACACGGCCAATCCAGTTGAGTACTGCACTTTGCAAAAGGAAGAACATGAAACCAAAGAAAAGTAATAATAAGAAAATTTCTCCTTGGTTCGGTATGTTTACATCGAGTATGGTATGAGCAATGAAAAGGGTTAAACTTGCAATTACCGTCACGAAAACAGAACCTGCAAGAATCTGTGATAGGACTGATTTTCCTGTAACGCGTCCGTTTGTAAACTTTTGGACAGCTATAAATAAGACTAAGGAGCTGATAAGAGTAGTAATCCATAAGATTTGTGTCAGCATTATAGGAATATTTCCATTACCTGTACGTGCTTGAACTGGATGAATCAACTCCGTTTTAGCAATAAATGGGTTTGCCAATAACTTTGCCTGTTCAGTTGTTAGTGTCATATTTCTTTGTGAAAGCTGATCAAGCAAGGTATTACGGATATTTTCGTTTATCCCTCCAATGAACCTATCAATCATTTGGCTCGAAACCATTGCGGCATTATAGTTCATTCCTTGATTCACCAAGACTTGTACCTCGGCTTGTTGTCCCTTAGGTGTGGTCAGCGATACAAGTTGCTGGGATATTTCTGGTGGAAACACGATGGCAGCGTAGTACTTCTTATCCTTCATCCCTTGCAATACATCTTCTTGCGTTTGTAAGAACGTCCATTTAACTGGGCTTTGCTTATTTTGCAGAATTTGCTCTTTTATTTTATCTCCTAAATTTACACTTCCTTGTCCTGGTAAGTTCACACCTGTATCCTGTATTACCATAGCGATCGGCAAGTCTTTGGGTATAGGATTAACAGTTGAACCCATAAAAGCAAAACTAGCGATGATAACAGCAGCCATAATACCTAAAACGCCACCTAGAATCATCTTTTGTTTGAAAAATTGCTTTACTGTAAGCATTTTAAATTATTCCTCCTAGCATTCATCCAACAAAAAGATAGATAACGAACAACATGTAGTTTATAATAAAAACATGTTGTTTATAATGAAATTATATCGTTTTTACTACACATTGCAATTTACATTTAGGGCATAAATGTAAGATAAGAAACAACCGGATGAAATCTGTTGTTTATAATGATAATAACGAACAGGGAGGTATAAGATGTTGAAAAAGGCGGATCTGCGGATTATTCGGACAAAGAAATTTATATATGATGCTTTTATCAAACTGATAGCGGAAAAGGGATACGATGCTATTACCATTCAAGACATCACAGATGAGGCACTCATCAATCGAGCAACATTTTACTCGCATTACAGGGATAAACAAGATTTGTTAACAAAGCTTAGTGAGAATGTACTAGGAGAGTTGACAAGTAAGATGGTCCTATATGCCCATGTGCAGGGACATCAAATAGATCTTTCGGAATTCGAGGGGATTTTACAATCCATATTTGAGTGTATATTAAAACATGCAGACTTTTATAAAAGCATGCTTGGACCTCATGGCATTCATGATTTTAACCTAAAAATGCAGCAGACTATTATGGATAATCTTGAACAAAATTTCATTGAGCTTAAAATTGAAGACCATGACTTAGATATTCCAAAGGATATGGTATTCCATTTCATCACTTCCTGTGTTGTTGGGATGGCAATTTGGTGGCTTCAAAATGACATGAAATATTCACCGAAATATACTGCAAAACAATTAGTGAAGCTTATGACTAAAGGACCCTTGTGTGCAGTGGGTTTTACTTTGTTTAATGAGGGCTAGAAGGAGCAACTGTACAGGGAAGTGCAATTGCCTTACTTGGTGATCCACAGCTATTAATTTTAGATGAACCGACAAACGGACTTGATCCAGAGGGGATTCATGAGATTCGTACGTTAATTAAGCAATTAGCAAAAGAAAGAGGAATTACCATCCTTATATCTAGTCACTTATTAAGTGAAATTGATCAAATGGCAACTTATGTTGGTATCATTGCAAAAGGAAAGCTTATTTTTCAAGACAAAATAGAAACATTGCGCCGCCATGCTCAGCATTCTATTACACTTAGGACAGACAAACCAGATGCAGCTTGGAAGCTCATTCTCGCTAAAGGGATTCCTTCTATGCAAGAGGAGAATCAAATTATTCTATCAAATGTATCAAATGAAACTGTTGGCGAAATTGTAAAAACACTTGTAACACATAACATTTCTGTATTCCGAATTGAAGAAAATAAAAAGTCACTCGAAGAAATATTCTTACAGCTTATAAAGGAGGAAGAGACACATGTACAAACGCCTCTTTCAATCTGAACTTTTAAAAATAAAAAGAAAGTGGATTTGGTTTTTAATCTTTTTAGGACCAATAGGTGTTATTTCTCTTCAAGCATGTAACTTTTTTCTTCGATATGATTGGTTGACAAAGAAATATGCGAAAGACTTATGGAGCGGCCTCATTTCTGAAGCTCAACCGCTTGCTCTCACAACTCTTATATTAGGAATTACGATTGTTACTTCTTTAATTGCACACATAGAGCATCATTCTAGTTCATGGAAGCATCTCTTATCCTTACCTATTAATAAGCGACATATTTTTCTAGTAAAATTCATACTGGTAGTTTTCCTGCTCGCTGTATCTTGTTCCTTATTATTGCTTGGCATAGTTGGATTGGATTTAGCATTACAATTCGATGCTTCAATTCCATGGATTTCTATATTTAAAATGAGCTTCTATCCTTATTGGTCGGCACTGCCAATTGTAGCGCTACAACTATGGATTGCTATCATATTTCAAAACCAAAGTATCGCATTTACAATCGGACTTTTAGGAACTATTTTCACAATATTTTCAGTAGCTCTTCCCAATTGGTTCATATGAAGATGGCCAAGCCTACGTATTGACTGGGGGTCTCCACTTCTATGTGTAGCAATAGGCCTAATCGTTGGTATATGTATGTTATGTATTGAAACAGCAGATTTTACTAGAAGGAATGTGCATAAATAATGCTTTGGCTTAAAACCATACAAGCTGAATTTTATAAAATGAAAAAAACCAAAATATGGACATTACTATTTTTAAGCCCGATTTTAGCAGGAGTAACAGCTTATGCAAATGCCTCAAACTATCCCGATTATAAACATTGGGAGTTAATTTATAATATCATGATAATGGTACATGGTATGTTGCTTCTTCCATTATTAACAGGCATTTTCACTGCATTTATTTGCCGATATGAACATTCAAATGGTGGTTGGAAACAACTTTTAGTACAACCTATATCACGATATCACGTCTATATTATAAAATTTCTCTTTATTCTCTTATTTATAGGTGCGATGCAAGTCTTCTTCATTATAAGTTATATTAACGTTGGACAACTTTTGCATGTCCCTGGGCCATTCCCTCTAGCTACTATAGTAAAAAGTGTAGTAGGCGGCTGGATTGCTACCCTCCCTTTAATCGCCTTACAATTATGGGTTTCAAGTATTTGGTCCAGCTTTGCAGCACCGATTGCTTTAAATGTTATAGCTTCCATACCCGCTATGATAATTGCGAATTCTGCAAGGTTCGGTCCCATCTATCCATGGTCCCAACCTTTTCTCGCTATGCTTCCTAAAGAAGGCTCTGGGCTGTTTTATATCTCTGTTCAAACACTAGTATTTGTCGTAATCGGGAGCTTTGTGATTTTATTTATAGGTGGCTTTGTTCATTTTATGAAAAAAGCATATTAATTTTTTACATACAAATAGCCCAAAACTGTTTCAAAGCAGGATTGGGCTATTCAGCCTAACTAAACATACAAATCATATCCATATATAATAGAAACAATAATCCCAACTACCACTATCCCAGGTAATAAATTTGCCACTTTTATCTTAATAAATCCAAGCAAATTGAGTCCGATTGCAAAAATCATAATACCACCAGTCGCAGTCATTTCTACGATAAACTGATTCATTAGCTTCTCTGGTACAACACTATTAATTTGCGTCGCGAAAATCGCAATACCTCCCTCATATAAAATGACTGGTATTGCTGAAAATAGTACGCCTATTCCGAGTGTTGTCGTTAAAATAATAGAAATAAATCCATCAATAATTGCTTTTGTAAATAGCACATCATGATTGCCTCGGATACCGCTATCTAAAGCTCCAAGTATCCCCATTGCTCCGATGGCAAAGATTAATGTAGCTGTCACAAATCCGAGAGATATACTCCCTTCTCCTTTTGAGCCAACCTTTTTTTCTAGCCAATCCCCTAAACTCTTTAACTTTTCTTCTAACTCCAACCATTCTCCAATCACTGCACCAATGACAAGACTTATAATTACAACGAGAAAGTTTTCACTTTTCAATCCCATTTGAAGACCAAGTACAGTAACAGCTAAACCAATTGTATGCATAACTGTCCCTTTCATACTTTCTGGAATATTGCTTAATAGTTTACCTAATATAGTACCAATTAGTATACAAATTCCGTTCACTACTGCTCCTAATATAACCATTATGCCTTCTCCATCCTCTTCAACCATTATTTTTTAATTTTTATATCTAACATACAACAAAATACACGGAATTTTAACAGAATTTTCAAAAGCACACAAGTAAAATCGACTTATGTATTGTATTTTTTCCTCGTTTCATGTTACCGTAATATTGCATACACTATAAGATGAGCTCTCAATACATGCCTATAATCTAACAGAAGCATCTTTTATCCTACATATCATGTCTAACATACATAAAGTGAAACTTTAATCAGCTCTCACCAATCAGACTTTTACGGGCAGTTCATCTCCCACCTGAACCTCTTTGCTTCCGCTGAATTTTAAGACGGGAGTGTTACTGTCCATAAATAGCGGGATAAACTATTAAGCACTTACTCATTTTTGTACATATTATATGAAACTCTCATCATTGAACTTTCTAAAAGGAAGTCATGATATAAAAAGAAAAAGGAAAGATAACTATGACACCTTTATTTAAACGATTTATTTTAATAGCAATTCTCATTACACCGATTGTTTTATTGATAAATAACTCCTTTACATCAAAAGCAAAAGATATAGCTGGGGTAGAAAATAAAACGGAAAAAGCAACGGACACAAAGAAGAAAGAGAATCCTGAAATTACAATTACTTTCTCTGGTGATACGATGTTCGATTGGAATTTACGACCAGCTATTCAAAAAAACGGTGCTGATTATCCGTTCCAGCATGTGAAAGATGAAATAACCAAAGCTGATATCTCCTTTATAAACTTGGAATCTGCATTTACAACACGGGAGAAAAAAGCCCCTGGTCAGTCATTCTGGATCAAAAGCGATCCTTCCACACTACAAGCTATTAAAAACACAGGCTATGACATTGTGAATATTGGCAATAACCATACGCTCGACTATGGACAAGATGGTTTAATGGATACGATATCTCATGTAGAAAAACTAAAACTCCCTTATATTGGAGCTGGAAAAAATGCAGATGATGCATACACCGCTAGAGAAATCACAGTAAAAGGGAAAAAAATTAAATTCCTTTCCTTTGTTCGTTTTATGCCTGACTTTACCTGGGTATCTGGTAAAGACAAGCCAGGTGTTGCAAATGGATATGATATCAATCTAGTAACAAAAACGATTAAAGAACAAAAGAAAGACGCCGATTATCTGATTGTGTATATGCATTGGGGTGTTGAAAAATCTAATAGACCTGTAGACTACCAAAAACAATATGTACCGAAAATAGTCGAAGCTGGTGCTGATGCGATTGTTGGAAGTCACCCACATTGGTTACAAGGATTTGAATACTACAACAAAGTCCCTGTCGCTTATTCATTAGGAAACTTCCTGTTCCCTAACTATGTAAAAGGGAAAAGTGCTGAAACAGGTGTATTAACTCTTACATTTAAAGGAAAAGATGTACAAATGTCATTTAATCCTTATATCATTCGTAATGATCAAATTTCACCAGTCACTCCTGAGGAAAAGAAAAAAACATTACAATATTTACAAACCGTTTCAACTGATGTAGAAATTGATGAAACTGGAACAATTAAAAATAAACGTAGTTAGAAAGAAAGGAAGCTTTTTACTAAAAAGCTTCCTTTCTTTTTGTATATTAAATTAACAAATCAAACAAAACAGGATTTTTATTTAGCTCCATAAATTGAATATTATTTTTTTGAAAACGGCTAATTAATGGCTCATAATCTTCCTTATGTTTTAGCTCCACCCCAACAAGTGCAGGCCCATTTTCTTTATTGTGTTTTTTAATATACTCAAAACGAGTGATGTCATCTTCTGGTCCTAATCCTTTATCAAGAAATTCTCGCAATGCTCCTGAACGTTGCGGAAATTCAATTATAAAATAATGTTTTAACCCTTCGTAAATGAGAGAGCGTTCTTTCATTTCCTGCATTCTATCAATATCGTTATTTCCACCACTTAACGTACAAACAACGGTTTTCCCTTTAATTTCGTCCTTATAAAAATCGAGTGCCGCAATTGAAAGAGCACCAGCTGGCTCCGCAACGATTGCATTTTTCTTGTACAATTCTAAAATCGTTGTGCAAATTTTCCCTTCAGGAATCAATACAATATCATCCAATACGTCTTTACACGTTTCAAAGGTTAATTTCCCTACCTTTTTGACAGCTGCTCCATCAACGAAACTATCGATTTTTTCTAGGGCCACGTTTTCATTTTGTAAAAAAGCTTCTTTCATCGATGCTGCTCCCTTTGGTTCCACACCGATTACTTTTGTCGTAGGACTCACACCTTTTACATATGTACCAATACCTGATGCTAAACCACCGCCACCAATTGCTGTGAAGACATAATCCACATGTTTCTCCATATCGTGTAAGATTTCAACAGCGACTGTCCCTTGACCCGCAATTACATATGGATCATCAAACGGATGAACAAACATCATGCTATTTTCCTCACAATAGTGCTGCGCTTCTTGGAAAGAGCTATCAAATGTGTCCCCAACTAACACAATTTCCGCATAAGTACCACCAAAAAATTGTACTTGAGATACTTTTTGCTTAGGTGTTGTTGTTGGCATAAAAATTTTAGACTGAATCTTCAATAAATTACACGTATAAGCAACCCCTTGCGCATGATTACCAGCACTAGCACATACAACCCCATTTTGTAATTGTTCTTTCGATAAGCTTTGAATTAAATTGTAAGCACCTCGAATTTTAAACGAACGAATTACTTGTAAGTCTTCTCGTTTCACATATACATCACATTCATATTTCTCAGATAAAACTGAATCCCGCTGGAGCGGTGTTTTATTGACGATATCCTTCATATGATTATGAGCCACAAGGATATCTTCGATTTTCACTCTCTCCCTTACATTTTGCACCATCTCGTATCATTCCTTATCTCTTTTATATGGATTTAATCAAAATTTTGCATTTTTAGCACTGCACCTGTATTCGCTGATGTTACCATTTGTGCATAGCGCCCAAGCCATCCTGTTTTCACTTTTAACTCTGGTTTTTTCCATTCTTTCCTCCGTTTTTCTAATTCTTCATCACTTACTCTCACTTCAAGTAAACGTTCCTCTACATCAATACATACAATATCGCCTTGTTCGAGAAGTGCAATCTCTCCGCCAGCAGCAGCCTCTGGTGAAATATGTCCTACTGAAATGCCGCGTGATGCGCCTGAAAACCGACCATCTGTTAATAGTGCAACATCTGCGCCTAATCCCATACCAGCAATTGCTGAAGTTGGAGCTAACATTTCTGGCATACCAGGTCCACCTCTTGGGCCTTCATAACGAATAACAACAACATCTCCTTTTTTCACTTTACCTAGCATAATCCCTGCAAGCGCCTCGTCTTGAGACCCAAAAATAACACATGGTCCTTCAAAACGTTTCACTTCTGTTGCACCACTTTTAATAACAGCACCATCTTTTGCAAGGTTTCCTTTTAATATACGCAGACCACCTTCTTCACTATGAGGATTTTCAAGAGAGTGAATTACTTCTTTATCTTGAATCTCTGCATGAGCGATGTTTTCTCGTAATGTCTGGCCAGTAGCTGTAATACGGTCCAGATGGAGTACACCTTCTTTTCTACTTAATTCTTTTAAAATAGCGCTGATACCACCTGCACGATCAATATCTTCCATATGCCAATTAGAAGCTGGGCTCACTTTACATAAATGTGGAACGCGTCTTGAAACTGCATCAATTCGGCTCATATCATAATCAAGTCCCGCTTCCTGTGCGATTGCTAACGTATGTAATACCGTATTTGTTGATCCTCCCATCGCCATATCTAATGCAAATGCATCGTCAATCACTTCTTCTGTTACGATATCTCGTGGTTTAATATCACATTCAATTAATACTTTTAATTTTTCAGCTGCTTGTTGAATTAGTTCTTCACGCCTTGGGTCTGTTGCTAAAATGCTACCATTCCCAGGAAGCGCAAGCCCTAATACTTCACATAAACAGTTCATTGAATTTGCAGTGAACATACCTGAACAAGAACCACAAGATGGACAACCGTGATCTTCAATATCCTTTAACTCTTCTTCTGAAATTCTCCCAGATTGATAGGCACCTACCCCTTCAAAAACGGAACTTAAGTCGACTACTTCTCCTTTTGATGTTTTCCCTGCAGCCATTGGACCACCAGAAACAAATACAGTCGGAATGTTAACACGTAATGCGGCCATCATCATACCTGGTGTGATTTTGTCACAGTTCGGAATACAAATCATCCCATCAAACCAGTGTGCATTTACTACCGTTTCCACTGAATCGGCGATAATTTCACGGCTTGGGAGCGAATAGCGCATACCGATATGCCCCATCGCAATCCCATCATCTACCCCAATTGTATTAAACTCAAACGGAACCATACCAGCTGCACGTACCGCTTCTTTTACAAGACGACCAAATTCATTTAAATGTTTATGACCTGGAATAATTTCAATAAAAGAATTACAAATTGCTACAAACGGCTTATCAAAGTCTTCATCTTTTAAACCAGTTGCTTTTAATAAACTACGATGTGGTGCTTTGTCAAATCCCTTTTTAATCATGTCACTTCTCATCTTTTCAAGTCCCTTCTGTTCATTTTCACTTATCTATCTCCTACTACTTTTTCACTAACTCTTTCCCCTTTGGTTGCTGGATCCAAGTCATCATCTCTCGTAATTCTGCTCCTACTTTTTCAAGTTGATGATTTTGCTCTGCCTTTTTCATCGCATTGTAAGTTGGACGTCCTGCTTGATTTTCTAAAATCCATTTCTTTGCAAATTCGCCTTGCTGAATCTCCGCAAGAACTCGTTTCATTTCTTTTTTCGTTTCATCTGTAACAATTCTAGATCCTGTTACATAGTCACCAAACTCTGCTGTATCTGAAATAGAATGGCGCATATTTGTTAGACCACCTTCGTACATTAAATCAACAATTAACTTTAGCTCATGTAAGCATTCGAAATATGCAATCTCCGGACGATATCCACCTTCTGTTAACGTTTCAAAGCCTGCTTTCACAAGTGCAGTTACCCCGCCGCATAATACAGCTTGTTCTCCAAATAAATCCGTCTCTGTTTCTTCTTGGAATGATGTTTCAATTACACCAGCACGTGTACAACCAACTCCTTTGGCATATGCAAGAGCTACATCAAAAGCGTTTCCAGTCGCATTTTGATAAACGGCAACTAAAGCTGGAACACCATTTCCTTCTTGAAATACGCGGCGAACAAGATGTCCTGGACTTTTTGGCGCAACCATCGCTACATCTACGTAACTTGGTGGCTGAATTTGTCCAAAGTGAATATTAAATCCATGCGAGAAAAGTAACATTTGTCCTTCGCGAAGATTCTTTTCTACTTCATTTCGATATACATGTGCCTGCTGTTCATCTGGCAATAATACTTGTACAACGTCTGCGGTTCGTACCGCTTCTGAAACTGACATTACTTCAAAACCATCCGCTTTCGCTACGTTAAAAGATTTTCCTGGACGAACCCCCACTACAACATGAACACCGGAATCACGTAAATTTTGCGCTTGCGCATGACCTTGTGACCCATAACCAACTACTGCCACCGTTTTCCCTGCTAATACCTCTAAATTTGCATCTTGTTCATAATATGTTTTCATTTTTTCATACACTCCTTATAATTTATTTACTTGCAATACATCAATTAACTTTTTCAACTGATTTACGAGCAGTGTCGCTTCATTTTCAGTACAAACCGCTGTAAGTTTCATTTTCGAAATTTCTCTCGTTTCTCCTTCATTTAAATCTAAAGAAGAAATATTATAACCACGCCGAGCAAAAACCCCACTTACTCTTAGTAAAACTCCAGGGTCGTTATTGACAACGAGTGAAAAAGTATGACTCATTCTTCCCACCTCTTCATAATCATTTCATGATTCCCTTTATTAGGAGGAACCATTGGAAATACGTTTTCGCCCTCTTCTACACAAAAATCAACAACAACTGGCCCTTGATAACAAAATGCTTCTAACATGGCTTGTTTCGCTTCAATCGGATTTGTAGCACGCAAACCCTTTACTACATATGCTTCTGCTACTTTCACAAAATCAGGTGATCCAATCTGTGATTCTGATAAACGATTTTCATAGAACATCTCTTGCCATTGTCTTACCATACCTAAAAACTTGTTATTAATAATAAAAACTTTCACTGGAATATTATTTTCAGCAATTGTTTGCAATTCTTGAATGTTCATTTGAAATGAAGCATCTCCCGCAATACAAACAACTAACTTATCCTCAAAGGCAAGCTGAGCACCGATTGCTGCTGGGAATCCAAACCCCATCGTTCCTAGTCCGCCAGATGTAAGAAATGTTCGCGGTTTTTGTGCCTTATAAAAATGCGCTGCCCACATTTGATGCTGCCCAACTTCTGTGGTCACAATTGCTTCACCATTTGTTAGTTCACTTAGTAAAGCAATTACATGTTGTGGTTTTAATTTCCCTCCCTGTTGTTCGTATGACAGTGGGTACTCTTCTTTCCATTCTTTTACTCTCTCTACCCATGTATCAGTTTGACACTCTATTCGCATATCTCCTAATATGTGCAACGCTCGCTTCACATCTCCAACAACTGGATATTCTACAGTCACATTTTTATGAAGTTCCGCTGGATCAATATCGATATGTACCTTTTTAGAATGAGGTGAAAATAGTTCTAACTTTCCTGTTACTCGGTCGTCAAAACGAACACCTAAGGCAAGAAGTAAATCACATTCCGTTACTGCCATATTTGCGGCATACGTACCATGCATGCCTAGCATTCCTAAAAACAGTGGATCTCCCGGCGGATAAGCGCCGAGTCCCATTAAAGTCGAAACGACTGGAATACGGTTCTCTCTTGCAAATGTTAGAAGCTCTTCGGTTGCATCTGCATGAATTACACCGCCGCCGATATATAGTAGCGGGCGCTCTGCTTTTGAAATGGCCTCCGCTACGCTCTCCAGCTGCATTTTGTCTGGGACGATTCGTGGCTTATAACCCGGAATTTGAACTTCCCCTTCAAAAAAGTTCGTTACAATAGCATTTTGAATATCCTTTGGAATATCAATTAATACTGGGCCTGGCCGTCCACTTTTAGCAATATAATATGCCTCCTGTAATATACGTGATAGCTGATTTACATCTCGTACTTGATAATTATGTTTTGTAACCGGCATTGTAATTCCCACAACATCCGCTTCTTGAAATCCATCTTTTCCAATGAGAGGTGTCGCCACTTGACCTGTAATTACCACTAAAGGAATCGAATCCATATACGCATCTGCTAAACCAGTAACTAAGTTTGTAGCTCCTGGGCCGGAGGTAGCAAATACTACCCCGACCTCTCCAGAAGCTCTCGCATACCCTTCTGCTCCATGAATAGCTGCTTGTTCATGTCGCGTTAACACATGTTTTAATCCACTGCCATACAGGGCGTCATAAACTGGTAAAATAGCTCCGCCTGGATAACCAAACACTGTTGTTACACCTAATTTTTGCAAGCATTGGATGACATGTCTGGCACCTGTTACTTTTTTTATTTTTCCGTAATCCACTTCATCACACACTGCATGTTGTTCCACCATTTCGCTAACTCCTTCCCCTATTCGTTAAGCTAAGCTTTCCGCTAGTCCCGGAACGCGCACTCCTCGCTCTCTCGTTAACTTTTTAAATTCTTCTGTTAACTGTTTCGTTACTTCCCCTGGCTTTCCATTTCCGATTTCTCTTGAATCTACTTTGACTACTGGAATTAACTCAGCTGCTGTACCAGTTAAAAAAACTTCATCTGCCACGTATACATCGTGGCGAGTAAATGGTCTTTCTTCACATGGAATACCTAACCTTTCACAAAGTTCAATAACACTATTCCTTGTAATCCCTTCAAGAGCTCCTAAATATGCAGGTGGTGTTACTACTTTTCCATCTTTCACAACGAACACGTTATCTCCCGATCCTTCACAAACATACCCTTGCTGATTTAACATAAGCGCTTCTAGCACACCCGCTTGTGCTGCTTCAATCTTTACGAGTACGTTATTTAAATAGTTCATCGATTTAATACGTGGATCAAGCGCATCTGGCATATTTCGACGAGACGCAACAGATACAACGCTAAGACCATTATCATAAAATTCTTGTGGGAACAACTTTAACTGTTCCGCAATAATGATGACGCTTGGTTTCGTACAGCTTCTTGGGTCAAGTCCTAAATCTCCTTTTCCTCTTGAAACAATCAATCTAATATATGCATCTGCATATTCATTTTTTTGCAGTGTTTGTAAAACCGCCTGTTCCATCTCTTCTACTGTCATCGGGATCGTTAGTAAAATTGATTTCGCAGATTCATATAAACGCTTTAAATGCTCTTTTAAACAAAATACATTTCCTCCGTAGCTACGAATCCCCTCAAATACGCCGTCTCCATATAAAAAACCGTGGTCATAAACAGATACAACCGCCTTTTCTTTTTCTACTAATTCCCCATTCATATAGATATACTGGTTTCCCATCCTACATCGCTCCTCTTTTTTTATCTATTTACATGCAATCCATCTTTATATCGATTGCTGAGAAGAATATATTTTATCTGAATCTTCTGTATATTAACTATAAAAATATCCTCGTCTCAACAATCGATTTTCTACAAACGTGTAGCAATCCATTGCTGAGACGAGGGAATCGTGGTACCACTCAGCTTCCTTATACTTCTCGCGAAATATAAGCTCTGTAAGTCCTATTAGACTTTTGTTCTTTTATCGTGAACAACTCCGCTGCTCTCTACTCACTTTGTTCGAAGGCAGTGCTCTGAGGTGATCTTCAACCGATGCAATTGTTACCACCCTCACAGCCACGGGGCAGCTCTCTGAAACAATTTGTATCGTTTACTCTCCTCTTCTTTGCATTCTTCTATTCTATTTTCTAAAATAAAAACTCTCGCCTCAGCAATCAATCACTACATCATAGTAGCTTTGATTGCTGAGGCGAGAGTTTCGCGTTACCACTCAGCTTCCTTATATTTCTCACAAAATATAAGCTTTGTAAGTCCTATCAGACTTTCATCCTTTTACCGGAGATGAAACCGCCGCCCTCTACTCAGTTTTCCTTTCGCAAGCGATGCTCCAAGGTGATTTTCAATGATTCAATCGTTACCACCCTCACAGCCACGGGGCAGCTCTCTGAAACTTTCATAATCATCTACTTTCCTCTTCTTTGCATATAAAATATATGAAAGTTAGAAAATTCTTAATTAACTTTCAGTTGTTACACGTATTATAGGACTTTGTTCGTTTTATTGTCAATATATTTTTTGAAAATTTATATTTTAAATTATAATCCGAATGCTTAAAGGTAGATCTTTTTTGTTAGAACATAGATTTCGGCATGTTAAGAAGAAACTTTTTTGCTAACCTAGCATCCCCGCAGATTTTTTTGTACAAGAACCGAGCTAGTAATAATTATCCTTCCTTAACTCTTGAATAAATTTAAGCGTTTCATTATACAAACCCAATTGATATCTATAGTGCTCTAATTCTGGTGAGATATTGATTTGTACAGAAATCGAAGATAAGTCTAATAAATCTAGGTGAAATTTAGAAACCCTAGAATTTTGACGATCCTCTGAACTCTTATTGAGTTGATTTTCTATGTATCTTCCTAGCATTTGTAGTTGAATCGTCCATTGTTGTTGATCCGTTTTTGAAATGCAGTCTGTGTTAGACCAGTCACTGAATGTATTGATTATATTAGAAAGATAGATATACCCTACCTTTAACTGCACAAGGAATTGTTCGTTTTGTTTTAATATTTGTTTTTTATTCTTAGCAAATGGATTCAATTTCAAACTTTTTTCCGCCAGCTTAAAATCTTTTTGCGCTTGATGCAGTTCCTGAAGTAGATTCGTCACATCTTTTCTTAACTGCTGTCCGTTAACAGAGCCACAATTCGTATTTACCCAATTAGCTGTTCTTTCAAACAACTGTACAAGATGAAATCCAAATTGACTTAATGTCTGACGAGCTTCCTTCACATAATTGGGTGGAAAAATTATTACATGGATAATAATGGCAATAAGTGCCCCTATAATAGTATCTCTGATTCGATCTATGACATAATAGTTTGTTTTATGAACAAAGACAAAAACTAATAAGATAGTTAAAGCTACTTGATGTATTATGGTTTTATGTACTCTTAGTATAACTGGGAGCAACATTCCTCCGAACAATAATAATCCTATCGTCCACCCATTTACTTCTAAATGATTGATAATAAAAACGGTAACGGAAATCCCGAAAATAGTGCCGATAATTCTGTAAAAAGCATACATGGCAGAATGTTGGACTGTTTCTTGTATAGAAAGAATAACAGTCAGTGGTGCCAAATAAGGATGTTTTGATCCTAGCATTTTTGCTAATTCCCATGATAAACCAGAAGCTAAAGCTATTTTTGTTATCAGCATTACTCCTTTTAGTAGTCCAGTCTTTTTCTTACCTATGTTTTTTTTCATAAAAACTCCTTTGTTCAAAAAATCACTTTATATAAAATCCCCTACACTTACTCTAAATGATGGAAAATCAAGTTACCACAAATGAAACTTGATTATTTCACCAATACAAGAATAAATCGAACCTTCATGAAAATGTGTATTTAACCTAAATACACGAGTCTATATAAAAATAACTACAAAAGCAAATATATTTATATTTATACTTACTATTCATGCCCTGTTCTATATTTTTTATCCTTCCATTATCAATAGGACTAAACTTTTCAAGCAATC
>NZ_CATKPV010000070.1:0-32143 GCF_949768135.1 Bacillus sp. IT-79MI2
GCATATGCAAATGCTTCTGTATTTCAAGTATACATCTGTTTATAAATGTATACCTTTAAGGACCTAACTTGTATCCTTATAAAATCAAGGTTTATCACGTTTATAAATATGATACAAAACATTTATAAACGTTTATTAAATCACTAAGACCTTTATAAAATATTTAGCGTACAATTTTCTCGAAATGATATGGTGGTCCCTAATAGTACATCCATTCACCATCAGCAAAACAGTAAAATCCTATTTTCCCTATGACAAAATGAATTTATTAAAATTCAAAAAAGAGGTTCTTGTACATTAATAAGTTGAAAATTATCTGAGCGTACAGAATTCTCATAATTAACTGTAGTAAGATGGAATTCTTGTTTTGGGGGCGTTATAAAATTCTTAAGTTGATGGGCATGCGGCTGAACCCCAGTTAGGCATCCGACTTTAGTCGTTAATTTCTTCGTCAATTGATTTGTAGTCTTTTAAAAACATTGGCACAAAGGGGCTAAATGACCGAATACTAGAGGAGTTCTCCCCAAAATGAAGAATCAATTTGCTTGTTATTTCTACTATCTTTTTCACATCAATGTTCTTTAGTTCAAAGTATTCTGTTTCACCGTATCGTGCTTTATATAACGCCACTCTCTCAATATCAAAGTATGTACTTACATAGTCGAACTGTTCGGCAGTTAATGAAATCTCATTCAAAAGATAATAGCCGATTAATTGAGCTGCATGTTCCTCCCAATATGCGAACGATTTTCCTGTTTTGAAGTCGTATAAGACGCCGTCAATTATTATATCGCCATCTGCACCATTAACCATTAAAGAGGCAAGTCCAAAATTAGGGTTGTACACAACTTTGCTTTCTTCACGAACAATTTCAGGAACAAGGAATTTCTCCTCAAATACTTTGCACAGCGCTTCTAATTCCCTGGCTATATCTTCACTTGGAGGGGAAAATAAGCTTTTGCGTATATCCATCGGCGGCTTATGATTGCGGAAAACACATTCTAAATTAGCTAAAAAGCACGATACTTTAATTATCGTTTGAATATCACTTCCACCGGCTACAAAATCCATCATTAGATCTATTGCTTTGTTGTAGAAGCTTTCTAATCTAGTTGAAATGTCATTATCTTTTCCTAGAAACTGCTTCATTACATCCAATCCTTTTTCTGCTGCTAATTCCGTAAATAAATCTTCGCGATTGTTAATGACTATTCTTGCAATCATTAATCTAGCAATATAATCAAATGCCGTCCCCACTATCATTGCGTTATGGTTATTTTCTAAAGTGTATGGCACCAACGTATCATATTCATTGGAAAAAGCTGTATTACCGGATAATGTCTGAAAATCATTTCGATTAGGTGTTACTTCTTTTATGATGGTTTGGAATTGTTTTTCATTTTTTTTTGAACCCTTCAGCATACTAGTTAATGACATAATATTTTCACTCCATTAGTCTATTTGTTAGACAAGTATTTTTATTTTTTGCTCAATATCTATTTATCAACAAAAGGACACCATATCAAAAAAAGAAAATTGTACGCTTGAACACAATTTGGACACGTTAAAAGAGAATATTAAAAACTATCATTTTACTTATCACCGTGATATGAGACCTTCTTTGACTAATTCCTGTACGAATTCCCTTAAAATCTCTTGCATATTTTCACTTGTTTGAGCGATTTCTTCAATTACTCCCTTATCATTCTTTTCATGATAATTTATAAATGAATAATCAAACCACTTGCTCTCATTCTGTCTATTATTCATTAGCAATTGAAGCACGTCTTCTTGTTGAAATATCATTTTTTCAAATTCATACAAGCTCATCAACTTGACGTTAGAGCATAGATATTTATATTTTTCGCTTCCATGTTCAATTTTTAGCTTTTCTGCAGCCTTAGTCATTATGTTTTCTCTTAGAATATAACTATCCTCGTATAAAACAACAGCTCCAAAAATATTTTCTTTTAAGAAGTCAACTTTCACACTGAACGGGTAATATTCGTTTTGAAAACGATCGGTTATATGCCGATAAACTTGAATGACAGATTCGACCATCCGATCAACAGTATGTTCTACATCTTGATTCTTTAGATTCCTTAAAGAAACCCGTGGACTCATACTTTTACTATCTAACATCAGACATTTATTTCCTTTTCGAATCATTATATCTAATGTACGTTTGTTATTTCGTTTATACTTATACGGGAATTCTGGTATGACCTCCTCAAACCATTCGGATAAGCCACATATGTGTAAAATATAGCTCTCAAGAACCTCTTTTCCAAATAGTTGGCGAAGTGTATTGTTTCCTTCTGTCAATCTAAACAAAAGTGAAGACGTAACAGATTGTATTATGAGGTGAGGCAATGGCAGAAAAGTCTCCTGATTGTAAGCAATGAAAGGAAATTGATAAAAGTATTTAAAGCCATAAATGTATTGAGTAATGTCATGTGTTATCTTTTTTTGAAGAGATATATAATTTGTTCGATCAATGAGAAGATGCTGAGTTACAAAACTGTACCTTCTGATTACGTAATCATAGATATTTGGTGTTATGGATTTATTGATCTCTCTTGAGAAAAGACAATGAATAATAAAACCGAATTTTTTAAATTCATCGTAACTACATCCAAATTTTTCAGTAAATTGTTGTTTCATATTAACATCCGCATTTTCAAAATTGAAGATATATGAATACCGATAAATCTTATAACCTATATCTTCTTGGATTTGAAATTGATTTAGCCCTGTGACAATCATAAAATAATCTACAAATCTGTTGTTATCTTCAGCGATTTCTAATTTTGGAGGACGATAATCCTTGATTGCATTAATTATTTCAATGAACCGTTTCCTTCCTTTTTTGTCCTCAAATTTATGGTCAGAATATTCCCCAAATGTGATAACAGAAAACAACGCAAATGTCTCTAAATCCCACGGCAATGCTTTGCCACGCCATTCATCAATAGGGATCAAACCATTGATAGACATGAGTTCCTTTGAATATGCTTGGCATACATTCATTTTTCCCCTAAAATCATATCGTTTTAACAATATTGGTATTCTTTCAAAATCCAAAAAGTTACCTCCTAAATGGTTTCTAATATATCCGTATAATAGCATAGACCCGATATAATAGAGTGACTTTAGACTTGGTATATTAGGGGTATCGCTAACATTTTGGAAAGAAACCACGCTAAGCAAATAAAATAAGCCGCCCATATGGACAGCTCATTTACATAATTATCGTTATTAGAAGTAAATGCATCTACTAATATTGGAAATTAATGATTGTATAATATCGTGTGAAATATCTGTAAGGAATACTTTCTGTTGTATTTCCTTTTTGAAAAGTTAAAGAATTTCCGTATATATCTCTACTTATAAATTCCCATCCGTTTTTCTCTTTCATTTCAATATAAGGATCTAGCTCTCCTCGTTTTACTAAATAAGGGTGGGTAATATCATCTGTTTGCACTTCCATTATATTTTTATCTGCAAGTACCATCTTTGACATAGCAATTGCCAGTGGTATCGGATTTCCTTCTTGAAAAATGACATCCTTTTTTTGTACAAAGAATACGCATGCAACACTAAGTATTACAGATAAGGCAATGAAAGATAACCTTAATTTCATCAAATCTCCTCATTCCTTTCTACTTTAAACACTATTTCTTGTTTTTTATAATATAACCCTGTTCAAAAGGGAATTTATATAAAACAAATACATCCTGTTATTATGTCAACCCTATACCTATAAGGTTGACATAACGTCCCATTATCGGTAGCAAGAAAAAGGCGAATTCCCTTTGAAAGTAGGGATTCGCCTTTTTCTTTTTCTATAACCCTATTCATCTTTTTATACATTCCTGTCCTGGCGTGGGTTCAGGGCTCTTGTTTGTTACTGGATTAGCCAAAAAACTGTATAAAATCTTGCATACTCTTAGCGTGGTTTTTTCCGAAATGCTGGTGGTACCCCGGGAAGCATAACATTACAAAAATTTTCATTATATGCATCATCATCCTATAATATAATTATCACTCTCACAGATGTATCAATTATGTATATTTTGAGCGTTAATCCTATTCTGAAAGGAAAGAGAAACTTGAAACCTATAAATTTATTATCTTTGATAAATGCAAAAGAAACGTTAGAAGAAACTGTCTTCGATTCATACACTAATAATTTTAATGTTCAAATTAAAGATGCTGAATTAGTGGACCTAAAATCACTAGCAATAGAGCTGCTTTCAGTATTTAAAAGCGTGAGTATTACAGAAGGCTTTTATATAGGTTATACAATTAATCAAATAGGAAAGGAATTTGACCTTTTACGTTTTGGTGAGAACACGATTATAAATATAGAACTAAAAAAAGTGAACACAGGAATTAAAATGAAAGAGCAGTTGATAAAGAATAAGTATTATCTTGGCTTCTCAGGTAAAGAAGTTTTAAATTTCACGTATGTTGCATCAGAAAAGAAAGTTTATTATCTAAATGATAATGAAGATTTTACAGAAGTGGAAATATCTTTTTTAATTGAACAACTTGAAAAACAAAAGTTAATAGATATAGGAAACATACATAATTATTTCAATCCCTCTAATTATCTAGTTTCTCCATTCAATTCTACAGAGGATTTTCTAGCAGGTAGATATTTTTTGACCGAGCATCAAGGTAATGTTAAAAAACAAATTTTAAGATTACCTACAAAAACTGGTCCCAATTTTATTTCAGTTGAAGGTTATGCTGGAACAGGTAAAACGCTACTTACATATGACATTGCTAAAGAATATATAAATCATTCACAGCGAGTTCTGATTTTTCACTGCGGCTCTTTAAATGATGGGCATAGAGAATTAATAAATAACCACAACTGGACAATTGCGCCTGTTAAGAACTATAGATTATACAATCTTCAAAACTTTGATCTTATAATTTTTGATGAGGTTCAGCGAATATCTAAAATTCAATTAGAAGATTTACTATCAAAAATTAAAGAAACTAAAGCGAAATGTGTTTTTTCATACGATCCTGCACAATGTCTCGCAAAATGGGAAACTGATAACAATATTCCTGAATTTATAAAAGAACAGGTCTCCCCTACTCATTATAAGCTGACAGATAAGATTAGAACTAATAAAGAATTGGCAGCGTTCATAAAAAACTTGTTTGATTTGTCTAAAAGAGATTCAAATCAAGATTACTCTAATGTTGATATCCATTACTTTAAATCAAATGTTGGGGCACTTAGTTATATGGAAGTACTAAGAGAACAAGAATGGAAAATAATAAGATATACACCTTCCCAATACGATAATTTTCCATATGATAAATTTCAAAGTTCAATTGATGAAAGTGCACATAATGTAGTGGGACAGGAATATGATAATGTAGTTGCTGTGATAGATGAGTACTTTTTCTACAACGAAAACGGACAGTTAACAACTAGAGGGATTAAGTATTATTATGATGTAACAAAAATGCTCTTTCAAATGGTTACAAGAGCCCGAAAAAAACTCCGTATTATTATTATTAATAATGAAGATGTTTTAAATAAATGTTTAGGTATCTTAAATACTAATAGATAGTAATTACTTTTAGTATTTGGATTAGAACCAACAAAACGCGAAATATCGTTTATGGAACCTTCTTAACGTACGGCGAAATCTATTTTTCGCCTTGAAAATTCCTTAGCGTACGAAATTCGCGTTTTGTTGGCGGGATCCCTAATGGATCTAATTTTCGAATTACTCCTGTTGATTTCATGAAACCTCTCCCTTATATATTCTATAGCTCTATATTTCTCATACCCTATGCCATTTTCTCATTGTAACAGGCTTTCTTCGTACATGAAAAAAATTATGATCCAAAAACTTATGACCAGAACAAAGATATTTTTATACTTTTGCTTAAAAGAAATATAGGGGTTCTATTTAAATTTCAACTTAGTTCCAATATACAACATTTTAACTTAAAAATTAAAATTTTAATTGAACGAAATTTGCAGTTTTAAAAGGTTTAATACACATAGTTATAATTAAACGCCTCAAAATGCGCCTGACGGTATCGTGGTTTTTAAATATACATACAAAATACGGTCTTATTTGAAAATGTTTCCCAAAAACATCCTCTGTTTCTTATTCACTCAGTTTTTAAACGATTTCTTTTTTCCCGTTGCAAGGTACTTATACTAATTCCCGTCTTTCTTTCCACTTTCCTATAAGATTCTGTTTCTAACAAACCGAGGGCATGTTCTATTTGCTCTTTATTATATTTCTTCGGTCGCCCCTCTTTAAAATCTGGATTCAACTTAGCAATCGCTTTTCCTTCTTGTGTACGTTCTACAATCATATCTCTTTCAAATTCAGCGAATGCACTCATGATATTAAACATCAATCGACCAGTTGGCGTGTCTTCCACTACTCCCATATTAATGACATGTACCTTAACTCCTTTTTCAAATAACATTTTAATCGTTTGGATTGCATTTTCAGCCGAACGTGCAAAACGATCTAATTTTGTTACAACAAGTGTGTCGCCATTTTCTAGTACAGAAAGTAGTTCTTGAAATTTTGGCCTATCAAATTTTGTACCTGTAAATTTTTCAGAGTAAATTTTCTCGCAACCTTCTTTTTCTAACATTTGAATTTGAGATTCCAAATCCTGGTTCAATGTACTCACCCTAGCATATCCATATTTAACCAAAATCTCACCTTTTCTACGTTTACTTTTGACCATAAGTTTTGATGTAGGTCAATGTACTGATTTTATCACATCTCAAACCCATGTTCAAAACTTTTAAGTTATGAACATAGAAGTTTTATTTCTACGACTACAGTAGTAATGGAAGATGTACCTTAAAATTTAGTTATGTATATTTAGAATGCAAAATAACACTTAAAATAGATGCAAGATAACTCCTAAAGTGACAGCAGTTTTGAAATAAAAATAAGTAGTTTTAATAACGTTAAGAGCATGCAAGATTTTATACAGTTTTTCGGCCAATCCAATAACAAACGGGAACCCTGAAACCCACGCCAAGATAGGAATGTATAAAAAAATGAATAGAGTCATTTTAAATGGTAAAATAGGGAAAAAGGAGAGTCTAAATAATGCCTTTAGAAACCACTATTTATTACATAGAAGTTGCCGAAAAAAGAGATGAAAGAGAAAAGTAAGGGAGGGGCATAAATGAAATATATTAATGGATTGTACATATCACTTATATTGATGATGTTTATTAATTTACTTAATACTACAATACTTGATAATGAATATTCAGGGATAACAATGTATCTTTCTTCCGTTATATTCATAATTGGGAGCACATTTTTCGGAAATGCAAAACGGCTTAAAATTAGTGAGGAAAAATAAAACAAAAAAGTGATACCCATTTATCTTCTTGCAACTAAGTCCTCCAGTTAAACGAACTAGAGGACTTTTAATAGTCTTCTAAATATATTGAATCCCTATAATAGGGCGTTATGTTAACCTTACATGAATACGATATGCATATTACATTTTATATATATTAGGTAAAGGTAACTGTCATATAATGAAGATAGCATTATGAATTATATGGGGGATAGCAATGAAAAAATTTATAGTTAGTTATTTAGTATGTCTCATATTCTTTTCTATATTTACATCTAGTTTGGATTTTATAATTAACCCTGGGGGTATGGCGGAATCATGGGGTTCCCCCTGGTCGATAGCTATTCTTTACATCATGTATGGGAGTATACCTGTAGTTATAGGCTGTCTACTAGGAGAATTCTCTTATAGAAAAATAAAAAGAAGTTATAAATTAAGTATTGGGATACCCCTGTTTATATTATTAGGTTTTTCCTATACATATTTAATGAGCATCGGATTATCTGGAGGATATGTATCTTATTCTATAATGGAATTTATTAAATTTAGTCTTCCTATTACTTTGTCTTCCTTAGTTTTCTATTTCATAAGACGAATAAACTGATGTTAATCAATTTCTGATAACGATAATTATGTAAATGAGCTGTCCATATGGGCGGCTTATTGTATTTTTTGCTTAGCGTGGTTTTTTTCCAAAATGCTGGCGGTACCCCAGTAAATAATACGCATCTGTTTATAAGGAGGATTTTAATATGCCTAAATTGACTTGTAGGGGATATATTTCGTTATTTTTATAAGGTTAAAACGAACTTTTAGCAAATTGCGGTTTGATTGTGCTTGCAGTACATTAAATTCGAGACTAGCGTTCTAGTTTTTCGACTATCACCCCTATTTGGAATCCTGTCTAATGACAGGATTCTTTTTTTGTATGCCAATTCTTTACGTATATCTAAGAATTATAGTTCGCAATAAGGGGCACGGCAACGATTACTACTTTTAGGGACCACTTGCAACTTTAAGTTAACAGAACTAGAATTCCGTTAACTTTTTGAGATGAATCTGACAAGATTCGTTTACAGAACATATTTAAAGAAAACGTTCTTGAAAACTTCTAATCTAATTACCTTAAAGTCATCGTTTTATCATACATTGCAAAGTTTTTTGCAAGTGGCCCGAAAAAAAACGAATCGTTGCCGTACCCCTACAATAGGGGTAACACCAACAAAACCCGTAGGACTTATCAATTCCTACGGGTTTTATTATTAAAATTCTCTAATATTGATTGCAAAATGAGGCTTGAATCTCACTTCAATAGCCTTTTTTTGTTCTGTGCATTGAATATGCAGCGTATCATTACGAGAATAGACTCGTTCTACAGACTCCATATTAACATCAAACAAACATCCTTCATTATAAGATAAACTTAATTTAACTGTATTTTCATAAACTGACATAATCATTATTAATTTAAACCCTAAGTGATCAGTTTTTCTATAAAGATATACGCATGCGCCTTCAATTAAAAAATCTTCTGGTTCACTCTCAAATAGCTCTAATAACTCGTACTCATCATATTTAATATTCAATGTTTTTAACCTACCCTTTGTACTGGTCTATTACATTTGTATAAATAGCGGATAATTGTTTTTATTTTTTCTTTGCGGGAACAACCGTAACAACATCCCCCTTATCATTAATAATAACGTAACCATCTTTAGTAGTATACTGCCATGTACCAGGTTGACCACCTGGAGAACGGGAACCATTTTTGATAATATCTTCAACTACATTTGGTGTCATGCCACGAGGGTCAATTTTAGAGAATAAAGCTTCGTATTCCGGTGTTCCTGGTTTATATCCCTTTTTAGCAGCCATTTCACGCGCCCTTGTATTGAGTTCTGCCCTAATTTCTACAGTATCGGGAGCCATTCTTTCTAAGGCATGCTCGGAATATTTACGGTCATTGATGACTCCTCCGCCTCTTGGCATACTCCACCCAATACCTGAAGTACCTTGTGTTGCTTTTTCAAGGTTTTTCGCTTTCTTCTCAAGTTCCCCGACTTTGCCGAAAACTCGACCGACAACTTTTGATGTACCACCTGAAACAACTGCCAATGTACCCCATGCATAATCATCAGGTCCATATTGTTCTTTTGTTAAAGGATTTTTTCCCATCATCATTTGTGTGCCTTCTTTTATTGCACCAACGCCAGGCGTAATATCGAGCATAAATGATATTTGTTCATTTGTCTTCTTTTCTTCGGCTAGATACGCCTCCATTTTTTCTGGAGGTACTCCAAAATCTCGTAAGCTATTTCTTAAATCAATATTTCCGGTTCCGGTGCAAAAACTTCAAGATACATGCAAGTAATCTCTAAATCTTGGACATACTGATACTATTACTCTAAAAAAGGTGTGTGATCGGTATGAAAAAGGAAAATTTGTTCAAATGGAAGCACTATCAGCCTGATATTATCTTATTAACGGTAAGATGGTACCTACGGTACAATCTAAGTTTTCGTGATTTGGTAGAAATGATGGAGGAACGAGGTTTGTCTATTGCTCACACCACCATTATGCGTTGGATGCATCAATATGGACCTGAATTAGACGAAAGAGTACGACGTCATCTTAAGACAACAAATGATTCCTGGAGAGTCGATGAAACGTATGTGAAAGTAAAGGGTCAATGGATGTATTTATATCGCGCAGTCGATTCAGAAGGGAATACCATTGATTTTTATCTAAGTGAATCAAGAGATAAACAAGCAGCCAAGCGCTTTTTCAAGAAAGCCTTGGCTGCTTCTCATATTTGTAAACCTCGTGTTATAACAATAGACAAGAACCCAGCCTATCCCGTAGCGATTCAAGAGTTAAAAGAAGAGAAACGTATGTCTGAGGGCATACAAATAAGGCAAGTTAAATATCTCAATAATATAGTGGAACAGGATCACCGTTTCATTAAGAAACGTGTGCGTTCTATGTTAGGATTCAAGTCGTATGAAACAGCCACTTCTATATTGAGTGGCGTTGAGGTCATGCATATGATAAAAAAAGGACAACTTCACCCACAGGTGAAGTCTGCCCAAAATGAAGTTAGATTCATACATAAGTTGTTTGGAATTGCATCATAATCTGTCATTGAACAGTCCATGTAGGTTCTATGTCTCTATCAAATGGTTTTTGCACCGGAACCGTTATTCTTGTTCTTCATTATATGTTTGTATCAGAACCCTATACCTTAATTAAACTACTTCTTTCCTTACACTATTAACAGTATTCATAAAATCTTCAAAATCACCAATTGTTCTATTTATATTCTGTATATTCCCATCCCTATCTATAATAAATACTGTCGGTACTCTGTCCACCCTAAAACTTTGAAAAGCTTGCGGACTAACAACGTACGGTACATTATTGACAGCCTTCTCTGGTAATTCTTTTTGAACAATTATAAGTTGCTCATGCTTTGGTAACGCTTTTACAAAACTAGATAGTTTCTCTTCAATCTTTATGCAAGTAGCACATGTATCTCCCTTAAAAAATACAATGCTGGATGTTAAATTTTTCTTTTCAAGAGTTACATTATTACCTTTAGTATCCTTAAACTTGGTAACAGGCGCTCTGTGCCCAACTTCTAACTGTTCCATCTCAATCCTTCCAGAACCTAAAGCCCTAAACCGATTAAGGAACGTAGCAACATATCTAGCAAGTTTATACATGAACGCTAATTGTAAGATCATAATTAGGCTAAGTACAATAATAGATATCATTAATATTTTTTCCATATTCTTCTCCAATTCTCCTCTATTGACATAATTCATTAAGTTTTTGTTTAATAGATAAAATATTTGTGAAAATTGTATATATTAACAAAGTTGAAGTAGCAACAACAACAATAAGCAATGAATTATAATTAAAAGTCTTAAATCCAATTAATATAAATCCATCCATATTACTGTAATAATTCACTTTATATGACATATACAAGCAAACGCCTGCAAATAATACATTACGTACTACCAACTTCCAATTTACCTCATGATTTCCCAGTATTCCACCACATCCACATGTAATATTGTTACGCTCCATTACAATACTCAAGGAAATAATTATTGCATAAAATCCAAATAATATTCCACCACTACTAAAAGCTAAAACTTGATGGAATCCCATAATAATCATTGTTCCAATTAATAATTCTAACCCAATATTTATAAGAGATATGGTTTTCTCTAAATAAATTGGTATCATTTTATAATTTCTTATAGTTAACTTGTATTCATTAAAATTTTGAATATGATCAAAAGCAGCACTAATCAAAACAGTTCCAATAATAATACGTAAAAAGAAAATTAACTCTGCCATCTATATTTATCCTTTCAACTTTTATTTAATCTTAAATTATCTATCACTATACTCTACTCACTTCTATGCTTTCTCTTACGTACATTTGATATTGTCCTTGATACATATCATAATACTTACCTTCTAAATCCATTAACTCTTTATGGGTTCCTATTTCTTTTATCTCGCCTTTATCCATTACAATAATCTTATCTGCCATTTTGGTGGATGCTAATCTATGAGAAATAAAAATAGCAATTTTATCCTTAGAAATTTCTTCGAATTGTCTATAAATTTCAAGTTCACTTTTCGGGTCTAGTGAAGATGTAGGTTCATCTAATATAATAACTTCTGAGTTTCGAAACAATGCACGTGCAATGGCAATTTTTTGCCACTGTCCTCCAGAAAGATCCTCTCCCTGCTCAAATATTTTACCTAAATGAGTATTAAAACCATGTTTAAACCTATTCATAAAAAGTTGTACACCACTTTTTTGTGCTGCAAAATTAAGCCTTTCATTATTATCCATATTTTCAATATCGCCAAAAGCTATATTTTCTCTTACTGAAAAAGAATACTTCATAAAATCTTGGAATATCACTGAAAACTTACCATTAAATTCTTCAGGATTCAAATCCCTAATATCATATCCGTTTATTGTGATATTTCCTTCTTTAAGTTTATAGAGGCCTAATAAACATTGAACAAATGTAGTCTTTCCTGAACCATTTTCACCTACTACTGCTATATGTTCACCAGCTTTTATTTGAAGGCTTATGTTATTTAAAGCATTTTTATTACTATGTGGGTACGAAAAAATCACATTATTGAGTTTGATTTCTTTTACTTTTCCCAAATTAAAGTGAGTAGTTTTGCATTCATTTTTTCCATAAACTGTTGAATCTAGTAATTCACAAAGCTCAAAGTATTCTATTACATACAGTGTTTCAGAGTAAATCCGAGCGAACTCTGTAGCAATAATATTTGTTTTAGCCTGTATATCTTGAATAGTTTGTATGGTAACAACGAAATCTCCTATTTTTAATTCCTTAAATTTTACCATTCTAAATACAATTATAGAAGAAATGCCATATAATAGTGCTTTAATTCCAATTAAACCTACCTTTATCCATTCTTGCTTTGTCACAAGTTTTAGCAATTTAGTGTTATTTTCTAGAAAGTACTTCTCCCACTTTTTGATTAAATAATCTCCTAAATTAAACAATTTTACTTCCTTTGCACTTTGTTTAGCGTATAAGAGTGCTTTAATATAATTTGCTTTTCTCATATTCAGTGTCTGAGTTCTTGCTAATTGGAATTGTTGTTTCCCAAACATAGCATTAAAATATAAAAATGGACCTGAACAAATAATGCTAAGCAAAGCCAGAGTCCAGTGTATATGAATAAGAAATGATAATAAAGTACATACACTTATGATATTACTAGCTATTAAGAATACACTTTTTACAGGAGATAATAATTGAGAAGAGATATTTCCTGTACCAGCTACTCTGGTAACTTTATTATAAAATGTAGGATCTTCAAAGAATTCGAAGTGAATTTTTTTCATTTTTAGTAATAAATTCTTCTCTACATAATAGTTAAGATTGAGTTCCATCTTTTTGAAAATTAAGCTATCAAGGCTTGTCATCATAGCCGAAAGTACTGTAATTGCAAATTGTCCGAGCAATAAATAAACTACATTTAAGTAATTATTATGATGATTTTCAATTATATTTGAAATCTCATTAACTAATTCTTTAGTCACCCATAATGTTGCAAGAGGGAGTAATGCCTCTATAATATGTATTATTATCGATAATATTAATGATATTTTGTTATTCTTCCAAAGTAATTTTGCTACTTTTTTTAGAGCTCTTATTTTCATATAACATCTGATTCTCCCAGTTAGAATTGGTAGACAAACAAGGATAAAGACTGTATATCTTTATCCTTGGAGTTAATCTTGTTAAAAAATAACTATAATTTCTTATGTAAGATTACATTATGTATACATTCACCTTACATAACCAAAAAGCAAGAATAATTAAATTCCTTGTAACTGCTCAGCTAAATACTATAATTACTATTATAGGTATTTAACGACATGTAATATCACACCCAAGGTCTTCTGTTTTACAAAGTTCTCCGCTATTACAATCCCAATACTTCTTCATTCGGCGTGCACTTCCTGCTAACAAACAAGCCCAATGCGTTACACAAGAATAGCTGACTCCCGTGCACTTACAAGGGACTGCTTCTTTATATTCAATACCGATTAGCTTTTCAAACATTTACTTCACCTCCTTTCACTTTATATTTTCAACTAGGTCGGCAATTATGATTACAGCCAATTTCTTCTGTTTTACAAAGTTCTGCAGTATAACAATCCCAATAATTTTTAACTTGTAGTAAACCGCCTGTAACTGTGCACCACCAAGGGCCAGGGTTACAAGAATAGCTGACTCCCGTGCACTTACAAGGGACTGCTTCTTTATATTCAATACCGATTAACTTTTCAAACATTTACTTCACCTCCTTTCACTTTATATTTTGCAAATACTTCTCTACGGCTAAATGGACTACAGATGCATGGACTACGGTTCCACTTGAATCTAGTACTACATAAGTAGGGAATGATGTGATATGTAGATTGTTCATCCAATCTAAAGGAACAGTAATCTTATTAAATATTAAATCCATATGGCTTTCTCTCTGATGTAACATATTACTTATTTCTAAATTAGCCTCAATATTAATAAAATTTAAATATTTATTATTTTTAATTAAATTCAACAAAAAATCAAAAAATTCAAAACAATAAACGCATTCTCCATATGAAATTAGGATAACAGTTAATTTGTTTCCTTCATAATATTCAGGCTTCAAGAAGTCAAACCTTTTTCCGTTTAACTTTTCAACCGCAATTTCCGTTTTCCTACCACTCTCCGTCACAGGCATCCTGAAAACACTGTACTGTAGTTCTTTAATACTGGTAAAAAATTTATTGAAAAGCATTAAATAACCTAATACAAGCAGTATAAGTATAAGAATAAAAACAAAGATAAAACCACTTCCTTTTACATGCATTTTTTACAATATTACGTTAATTATATTACCAAATTTATCCTAATACGTAAACAATTATTTTGATTTTTGTTTTTTTTCGGAAAAATACAATTATACTAATTTTATTTACCATTGCCTATACACATACAGCTAACTTTAAGGATCGAAAATATATTAACCACAAACTACACTTGTATCAATAAGAAATGCGGAAGATATATGCGCCAATATAATTCCTTGAAAAGTAAAAGATATACTTGCTTTGAGGAATATTCATAAAAAGCACATTAATCT
This sequence comes from Bacillus sp. IT-79MI2, assembly GCF_949768135.1. NCBI lineage: Bacteria > Bacillati > Bacillota > Bacilli > Caryophanales > Bacillaceae > Bacillus > Bacillus sp. IT-79MI2. Next base: position 15,094 of record NZ_CATKPV010000070.1, read on the forward strand.
TATTTGATTATTATATATATAAGTTCAATTTCTCTCTTGGACATACGTTTATCTCTTCTCTTAACCGGCTACACTGCAGATATCTTAGATGTACAGGAGTGATAGGGATGAAAGTATTACAAATAACTGAAACACACGGCTGGACAATGGAAACATTAATCCAACAAGAAAAATAAGTCAAACAGGTATGGGAATTGAGGTCGTTTCCTGTTTATGTTTAAATTGTAAAAATGTTTCTGAGTACGTTCGTTTGTTTACATAAGGCGATTAAGGCCAATTTTTAAAATGTAAATTCACCTCTCACAAACCATCATACTTGTCTCAGAGAAAACAAGAGGAACTGTTCGAAATCTAGATTCGACAAACACCTGATGAGCTCGGATTTGTGCAAGAATCCTATTGGAATACGAAAATCATTCAAAATTTACCATAGATCGATTCAATGTCGGTATGTCACGAGAAGGAATTCGTCGCATGTGTAAATGATTATTCTTAAATGTACAGTTTTGCTTGCATAAAGTTGTACAGAAATGCTTTAAATATCGACAGAAATTGTGTGTTGTTAGAAATGGACTAACGCCTTTCGCTAACGCTTCAGTTGTTGGCACACATATAGTTGAGACGGTTTTGTTACACAAATCCCATTCAACTACATGTATGAAAAAGTAAAAAAACAATGTACAACAGATATCCTTGTACATATATTTTTGACTAAAATGGCTTAGTAGCTATATTTCATATATACTTCCGCAATCGTTTTAGAGCATATTTATTCAGTCAAAAGTGTACATCCGTAAATTAGCATTTATACTATGCTTCATCGTATGGAGTTTGGCTATACACGCCCAACATATATGCTTGCGAAAGTAAATGCACAACAGGATTTCGAGAGAAAGTTAGACATGATAAAAAACAGGTTCTAGTGCAAAAATTCTAAGACTCTTGCAAGTAATCTCCTAATCTTGGACATACTGATAGTATGACTCTGAAAAAGTAAATAATATTTAAAAAATTTCGAGGGATATTAATTCAAAAGGTTTAGCCATTAATTTTAATCCAGCAAATATTATTAGTGATATAAATGAAGATCCAATTGATAATATACTTCATTTAAAGAACTATGTCATATAACCCCATATAAAAGATTGTAAGAAAATTAACGAACGAGGATTAACCTTAATAAAGAAACAGCTGCGGGAAATGGAGAAGTAGATTTTGGTTCTTTATTTACTACATTAGATAAAATTAAGTTCGATGGTTGTGATACAATCGAAAGAAATGATTATGTTGATAGTAAAGGTGGAATAAATCAATCGGTAAAATTTTTAAGGAAATACATTGATTAAGTTACACAATTTATATGTATTCTTCTAAGTTCTTTAAAACGATGAAAATGCAACTTTTACGAGTGTGATTTGTTATAAGGAGGCACTTGCTATCGATTAATTCATCTAAATGCAATAGTAGCTGATTTATAAGAAAACGTTATTATTTCTAATTTAGCTTGTGTAGAAACAATAACGTTTTTTGGTACTTGTAGTATTAAACTCCCTTAAGTTGATGGATATGTGTGCTCCCTTTTAACTATTTCTTTATACGTTCTAGGGCTTGTATGGATTATGTTTTTTGGAAACGTCTAAGAATAGGGATGTTTTTTAGTTGGTATCCTAGAATATCTGAAGTGTTATTGCCCCTAATAGCAAGTACAAAGTAGGTGAAACCACCTAAGGTCCCACAAACTATAACTATAATAAGTGATTTTATGTATGTGTTATTTGGCATCCAAAAAGTAATAAGTAATTTTATTCCCATAATTAAAGTAGCTATGATTATTGAATACAGCACAATATAAAGAAAACTTTTTCCAACCCTTTTATAATTAAATTTTGTATATTTAACAATATATAATACTAAAATAACATCAGAAATAGCGTAACCCATTGTTGTTCCTAGAACTGCACCATGTCCTCCAAGCAGATAAAGCAATGGTATATTTACAATCAGTTTTACAAGAATACCAATGGAAAAAGCAAACATAGTTTTCCTTTGATAATCAATCCCTTGTAATATAGCTGCTGAAACGGTAAAAACGGCTACCAATACAGCAGATGGTGCGAATGAAAGTAAATATCCTGAACCTTCAGCTGCAATGTGCGTATTTATATAAACAACTTTAAATATGTCATAGGCAATACATCCTAGACCTATAGCTGCTGGGACCGTGAAAAATAACACCACCTGAAAAATTTTTGTGATTTGCTTCTTTAAATCCTCATTTTCGTTATTTATGTAAGATTTTGTTATAGCAGGAATAATACTTAGTGAAAATCCTGTAGCTAATGAAGTCGGTATCATAATTAGTTTTTGTGCATAGTTTGTAATATAAGAAAAAACGCCATCTGCTTGTTCTTGGGATGATCCTCTAGCCCTTAAGATATCAGCCACTGTATACTGATCTATTAATGTATAGAGAGGAATAGCAATACCCACAAAAACTATAGGAATTGCATAACGAACTAGTTCTAAATACATCTTCTTTAAAGAAATGTAAGAAGAACGTGTTTTTCGTTCACCTGGTTTAGGTTTTAATCCATTATATTTTTTCCAATAGATAAGTAATACAAACACACTAGCAATTGCGCCAATAAATGCACCAAATGTTGCGACTGCCACAGATGAAGCAATCGTACCTTTCCATACTTTTGTGACAAGAAAACTCCCTACTAATATAAACACTACACGGGCAATTTGTTCTACAATCTGTGAAATAGCACTAGGTTTCATGTGTTGGAATCCTTGGAAGTATCCCCTTGTTACACTCATGGCTGGTACTATAATAAGGGCAAAACTAAGGGCTCTCATCGTAAATGTTACGTTTTCAACAAATCCAGGTGCAGGAGTTTTAGAGCGTATAATAAGTTCAGATACATAAGGAGCTCCTAAAAATAAAATAGTAAAGCCAATGCATCCTAAAAGAACCATTAATTTCAAACTAGATTTATATAGTTTTTTGCTCGTATTATAATCCCCTAACGCATTATACCTTGCAACAAATTTAGAAACGGCTATAGGTATTCCTGCTGTTGAAAAACTTAATAAAATACCATACCAAGTATATGCATAGCTATAAAGAGCTACCCCTTGTTTTCCAACTAATAATTGAAACGGAAAAAAATATATAAAACCCAATATGCGGGAAATTAATGTTGCACCACTTAAAAGGGCAGTTCCTCGTAATATTTTAGATGTGGACATATATATTCTCCTAGTATAGGTTTAGTATTGTCAAAGATTTCACATTGATAAATTTACAATTATTAGATTTGAAAAATTTTAAATCTAACAAACTTGTCACCTCCTAAATTTTAAGGTTCTTTTGAAAAGGTACATAAACACAAACATGGTAAGTCTAATAGAATTACTTAAAAATACTAAACAGTAAATAATAGAAAACATTTTCATTTTAAGTATAAAAATAGCACTTGGTATTACCAAAGAAAAATTTAAACTATGACGAAGTCAGAAAAGAAACAGTTTAGAAAAAACCGCTCAGTTAATTGAATTGAGATATATTTTCTACCTTTATCCAAGCAATTGGCAAACCGAACTTGTTAATGGTTTAGAGTGAAAATACCAAGAACTTAACGGGTATAGCGTTTTTTGTCCTCTTCTCCCCTGTTAAACTCAAATGAAAACATTGGTGTGTTCTTCAAAAGTGATTGCAACAGTTAAAATGTTACATCGGTGTTAATTAAAACTAAAACCATTTTTTTTATAGAACCTGAGACACAAACATAGGTCAAATATATATCAAATTTATTAATTATGACAAGTGTTTATTCAATTTTATGAATTTACTTATTATTTATTCGGTTCTGGTGCAAAATATCCATAATTTGCTTTGGACCCCATAAACAAATTATGGATATTTTGAGTGGATCCAAAAAGAAGGAATCGTTGCCGTACCCCTGCTACTGTTCTAGGGTATTTTCATTGCATAGTTTTTGGGAAAATCAAAATAGAAAGGAATTTCTTATTTCCTTATAACCCTTGAAAAAAGTATAGATATATTTACCTTAACAAACAAAAATAGGCTTATATAACTAATTTATATAAGCCTATTTTTGTTTTAGGTATTCTGTACAACTTCCTTACACACATCAACAACAACCGTCACATTGATATGTCTAGGTTTTATCTTCTTTGCAGCTTGATAGGCTGCGTATCCAGATAATACTTGATATCGTTTAGGATTATCTGCACGTTTAACAATGATTTTTTCCGAGAACATTTTCGTAGTCTCATAGCAATGAATTTGCTTTTCGATTTCTGTCTCTTCAATACTTGTTTTTTGTGCATCTGACAGTGCCCTGATTCTGTCCATCCGCATTTCTGTGGATGGATGGTACACCTGAAATGTATTTTCTTTAATGGTAATTTGAGAAGGGAATTTTGTAGGAATACATCGTCCTCCTTCGTTTAGTCTTACTTTATATACAGTGCCCTCTTTTGAAATATGAACTTCTCTACATAGTTGTTTCTTATCCCATGACCAATACTTGCGATTTGTTTCTTGATGATTTATAAGTGCGAATTGAGCACAAAATTTTTGAAAATAAGATAGAATTTCCTGTTTTGTAGAAAACAAATTTCGTTGGATAAGCTCTTGTTGCAACTGATTTTTCACGTCTTCAATTAAAAATGTTGTATCATTTTTGCAATCCGGACAAACAATTCCCATTTTGGATTGTATTTTTTTGATAGACACTATTCGCTTATCACACCGTTGACCACACTTTTGACAAACTCCATCGTATTTTGCATGTAGCTGTTCTACACGCTTGGATACAATGTGTTTCGTTTTTGAAGCTGTTCTCTCTGGTTTTTTCTCATGTACTTCGGCTTCTTTCTCCTCCTGTTTCTGTTGTAAATGAGAGCGATACGTAATATGAACAGGAGCGAAAGTATACACCTCTTCCGGTGTATGGTCCATCGTTCCTTCCATTATAATTTCATTTGCATCAGCTAATGAATCTCCTGCCTCTGCAATCATCTGTAATAATTGGTTCCATTGTTCTGAACGAATTAGTGCTGTTACTTTAACTGACCGTTCTTCTTTATTAATAGATGTCATTTGCTTTGTAACATCATGGAATTCTATTGCAAATAGATATTCCGGATCATGAGCTAAATGACGAATATGAGAAGGCTGACCTTTTACTGTAAGTTGAATCACCTTGTTCTCCTCCTTTTATGTTTTATCTTGGCGATAAACTAAAAGATTCTGTATGTAGCATCCATTATATGGACTATATAGTCATATTATCATATGTAAAAGAAAATTTTGAATATTGTCCTTGAAGATGTGATTTTTTATTTAATTAGACAACATTTGAAAGTGCATATTAGACAATCAACAACGAATATTCATTATCAAAGGAATTATCAAGGTAAATACCAAGTTTATAACCAAAGAATCTATCATGATAGCACTATCAAAAGAAATCACTCATTTCTGTATGTTTGTAGGCATTTTTGAGTCGTGTTTATAAAGGGAGGAAAGGTAATGAACAACAAGATGGCAACAGAAGAAACATGTGAGTATTGCAAATGCCTTTTATCAGCTTGGTTGTTTTGGGAGTATCGGGGGAAGAAATATTGCTCTGAATCTTGCGCACATTTTGATAAACATTAAAGGAGCTAAGACTATGTTCTCTAAAAAAGAGGTAATCTCATTTCGTTCATTTATGGATCAGTCTTATAAAAGAAAAAAATCTGTACATTTGTACAGTATTGGCGCAATCAGTCCATTTTCCTTTTTTCATATGCCACAACCTATTGCGAATACGTATATGGCGTTGGGCATCTTAGGAGGCGTGACAATTGGTGCTGTATTGTTGGAAAAATACCTGATACGAAACAATCATGTTTTTTCAGCAAAGCTCGTTTCAGACGGTCTATATTATGGGATGAAGCTTGGTGGAATGGGATTGATTGGTTATGTATTGATTCGTATTTTCATCATGCTATAGAGGGGGGAGAAACAGTGAAAGAGTGGTTAAAAAAGCGAAAATATAGATACCAATTAGAGGAGGTATTCAAGAAAGCAAAGCTATTTGAGGAACATGTCACAAGAGGTGGGAAAATACCTATATACCCGAAGATTCATGATGTGTTTGAAGAAAAAGAAAGTGTACGATACACTTTTACCTTGCCTAACGGCGTGGATCCAGCTCAAATTCAAAAGAAATGGTTTTGTTTTCAACAGATACTTGGGAAAAACCTTATGATTGAGGGCGATATTAAGAAGTTTGTACTCCATGTGTTTCATTCTCACGCTGGTTTAAAGCAATATAATTATCGTTATAAACAATGGTTACCATTATTGAAGAGCTGTCGTCTTCCGGTAGTAGTAGGAAGAGATCAGTTTGGTAAGAAGATTGTGTACGACATGGTGGATTCTAACACACCTCATCTTCTTATAGCAGGTGAAACAGGATCTGGAAAAAGTAGTATGGTACGCGTTGTATTATCTACATTAATTCAGCATATGTCACCTGATCAACTCCATCTATACTTGGGAGATTTAAAGAATTCAGAGTTCCACTTTTTGCGGAGAGTAAAGCATGTAAAAGAGGTTTGCATGGAAGAGATTGAAATGCAGATAATGCTTCAGAAAGTGTGGAAGGAAATCAAAGAAAGAAGAAAGTTAATGGAAGAGTATGAAGTGGATCATATCGATGAATATAACAAATTAAATCCTGATAATCAAAAACCATATATCCTACTAGCAATCGATGAATTGGCAATGTTGCAAGATGAAAAAGAATGTATGACGACATTAGAAAAAATATCAGCAGTTTCTAGAGCGTTGGGGACATTCCTCATGCTTTCCATGCAACGTCCAGATTCACAAGTATTAAATGGCAAATTAAAGCTCAATATGACTGTACGCATGGGCTTCAAATGTGCGGATGCGATTAATAGTAACATTGTAGGAACGCCGGGATCAGAAAACCTAGAACAATCTGGTCAAATGATTTTGAAGTTAGATGGTTTACGCAAGGTGCAAGCTCCTTTCTTAACTTTAGATCAAGCGAAAGAGATTGTAGAGCCGTATCGTTTATCCAAAGAACAAAGTGCTGTAAATGAAGACCTGGAGAGCAAAACACAAGAAGTATTTGGAGTGTTGGAAGATGACAACGAATAGAGATAAACAGATTCTAAGCCATTTACAACAGTTCCGCTGCATGTCACGAGATGATATTATTGATCTTCATTTTAAACATTTAAAGAACGCGGTAACTTGTTGTAATACTGTCATGAAACGTTTATGTCGTGAAGAGTACGTGGATGTAGATACTTCCCAGCGTCCATATATATATTTCCCCTATCCAAGTCCTATCCGTAAAAATAGCCAAAAGATCCGGCATTTTTTAGCCATTTTAGATGTGTATAAACAATTATTAAAGGTAGAAAAACCGAAAGTATTCCAGGTAGAACCGAAATATAAAAAAGGATATATGGAACCAGATATCTTTACGATTTGGCGAAAAAGTCCATTCTGTATTGAAGTACAAAAATCAATTTATAGCAAGGCGGTTATGCAAACCAAGATAAACCGCTATGAAGCCTATTTTCGTAGCATGGAGTGGCAAAAAGAATCCTGGCAGCCCAAACATACCACTGTATTTCCTTCCCTTCTCATTCTCACAGACTCTCAATATCCTATCTCAAGTTCTAATTTCCGTATTTTTCAAGCCTCTTCTATACAGCATTTTCTTGAACAAGTGAAACCAAAGGCAAAACCAATTTCTGTGCAAGTTGGATCAACAAGAAAACAATTATAATAGTGAAGAAAAGCACAAGACCCTATTTCTTGTGCTTTTTACATGTCCCAGAAGTCATTTATTTTTGCATGAGGATCAACTTTTCTTATAGCATTTAATATTTTTCTCATAATCTCTGGCTTTGGTATATAAGAGGTGTCTCTACATGCCTTACTTACAGTTTTAGCGGACACTTTAGATTTTTTAGCCAACTCTTGTTGCTCAATACCTTGACGATCTAACCATTTTTTTAGATTGGTTCTTTTATGGCGAAAAAACATTTTCCTCACTCCCATACCCATGATTTTTTATTTACAAGTATGGACAGGAAAATGAACCTATATACACTTCAATTTACCTTAGGGTTATTAAGGATATGAAAAAATGAGATTCATAGATTATTCACACGAACGATTTATTGATATTTTTGCCTGGAATGAGGTATACATACAATGCAAAGATTTGACTTACGCATCATACAACAAATCTTTGCAAGGCGGTTTCCAAAAAGATTCAGCATACTCCATCCGTAGATAATAAGGATAGTGGCATTTTTATTTTACCTGTATAAGGGTATGTGATTAAAAGAGATTGGCCATATTACATTTTGAGAACTAGCTCAAATATTTTTAATGGAGTGTGAAAATATTATGGGTTTATTAGTTGTATTGGCTTGCACAATTATATTTTTTCTTTTAGCTCAAATTACCTCTCCTTCATCTAGTTACAATCCGTATAATGATCCGCAACGGATGAAATGCAGCAATAAATTGGAAAAGCGAGTATATGATGCAATACGTTATAGAGGATATCATCCAGTTGTACAATATAAAGTATCAAATACACGTTTTAAGTTAGATTTTGCATTTTTTTCTCCAACTGGTACGAAAATAGACCTAGAAATCGATGGACCATTCCATCGGACACCAGAGGGAATCAAACGGGATAGAAGACGGGATAAATATATGAAAGCAGATGGATGGAAAGTGATTCGAATTACAGACGTTGCCTTAAAGGATGGATTTGAAAAGCAAATACTTTCATTAGAAGCCAAATTAAATGAATTAGGGATAGAACCATCCAAAGAATCGGATTTTGTTTTGTTAGAACAAAAATAAAGACGTATGATGTAGTTTTCATCATACGTCTTTATTTTTAGAAAAGAGCTTAGACCAGAATCCTTGTTTTTGCTCTTGTGTGGATGCTATGAGTTTTTGAGTTTCACGCATATCATCGAATTCTTTTTTTAGTTGTTCATATTGTGATAAGAGAGTTTTATTTAACTCATTAGCTGATTTTAACTCTTGAAGGATCTGCCTATTTGTTTCTTCTTGTTTTTGGAATTGTTCCATAAGAAGTTGAATTGTCTGAGCGACTTGTGAGCTGCTTGGAATTAAGTTATTTTCTTGGTGAGCGAGGGGCGCCCGTTCGTTCATTTTTCCACCAAACTCTTCTGTTACAATAGATGCAGCTTCTTCCTTTTTAACTTTTTGATTTTTGATTAGATACTTGTATTTTTCTAATGCTAATAGATCATGAGCGGTGAATGCGCGGCTTTCATTTGCTCCTTTTGTAAATTCATATCCGCTCATTTCGAGTTCATTAGCCCAACGTTTTAATGTGCTATTGGATATCTGGAGTTTTTCGGATATCTCATGTGTCCAGTAGGCGCGCTCTTGTGGCATAGCATTTGTCATTGTTTTATCCCTCCTGGTTCATTGTCGCTCATTTTGAGATTAAACAGAAAAAATCTGACTTCCTTTAATTTTGAAGTGAAACTCTTTTTTTATCAAGGCTTTCAAACTGTTTTCTTTAAACACTTTTAGCTGTACATATAAACCTTTTGGGAATTAAATGAAATCCGCATATTATTTAATAAAAGAAGGATCTTGAAATCACTTAACCGAGTATTTCATTATTTGGCTGTGGTTTTTTGAATACTCCGTAAGAATTCGAACCTTTTGGGCGGCATGTGAGCTGTCGAGATCAAAGTCTTATTCCTATTGGGCGAGGGGCGCCCGTCCGCTCACATTTTAAACGGATGCTTTTGTAGATATAGATAAAGCTTCTTTCTTTTAATTTTTTGATTCTTAATCAGATATTTACATTCCTCTTAAGTTAGTGAATTATGAGCGATAAATGCACGACTTCAATTTATTTCTTTGGTAAATTCATACCCGCTCATTTATAGCTCATTAGTCCCAGATTATAAGGTGCTGTTAGATAAGTGGAGTTTTTCATTAATTTCATGTGTCCAGTAGCCGTGCTCTCATGGCACGGCATCTTTCATGGTTCTATTCCTTGTGCTTACAGTCGCTCATTTTAGGAGCAAACAAAAAGGACCTCGCCTTTATATTTCTATCTAAAGGGAGATCCTTCCGTTTAAAAATCAGGGTCTTCTAAATCTTCGTCATTTTTAATAAAAAAGAGTTGCTCTTATAAAAGAACAACTCTTTTTATTTCACTGTATTATGCATACGGATCATCGTCTAAATCATTTAGTGATCCCCAAGATTTCTCTTCTTGTTCTTCATGGGTTTCCCTAGGCTTCGCTATTTCTGTGTTTGATTCGACTTGTATTTGATTTAAATCTGATGAAGGAATAGGTTTCTGTTCCTCATCTTTCTTTATTGTTAAAGGCTTTGTTTCAGCATCTAAAGAAAAATTATATTTACGTGGTAGAATTTCAGCTACATCTGTATTACCAATTTGCTTATGGAGTTGTTGTGCAGCATACAAAAAGAACATTGTTAAATCACTTTGTTTATTAATAAAATCAAGCATTTCATGTGAAACGTCTTTTTTGATATAGACATTTGCTCTGTCTCCTGGTTTGTATTCTTTACGAGCCATTATTATTCACCAGCAAGAGTCAATGCTTTTTCTTTTAAAGCTTCAAATCGTGGAGAGCAAGTGTATACAAGCAACCCACGTGCGTTTACGAATAACGGATCTTTTAAGAAAATAACATTTGTTAAACGTCCTTTTTGTTCTAAAATTTGCTGTAAACTTTCTTTTACGATTGCGGCACCACCACCATAAATGAATACATATGGATCATCTTTCATATCATCGATTTTATTAATAATATCAGTTGCAATTCGATTTGCTAAGCCTAATAATGCCCCGCGTGATGCTTCTTTTAAACGAGTATGACGAGGATGTTCTGAATCTAGATAAATAGCGTTGAATTCCGCGATGCTATCAATTGTTTTTTGTTTGTTATTCAAGTTCCATACTTTGATAATATCAATTAATGTTTCTTTGACACCATAAGGTAAACCTCTACTCATTTTATGTTTAAAGCTAACACCGTGCGAAACAACTTCTTCGGTAGTACCAGCGCCAATATCAAATGATAGTAATGTTTTATCAACAAAGTCTGTCTCTGTAACCTTATCATCTGTAGTTTCTACTTTACGTTTAATTACTTTACCTTTTTCATCATATACAATTCCCCATGCACCAGCGGCGCCCTCTGGCAAGCATTTGCAATATTCAACTTGAATATTAACTGTTACTTCACGTCCGCTTGGATGGTGGAATTTTACTGTATGATGATTCATATAGCGTTGTGCAAATTCTTCGGCTGTTTTAGGTGTAATTGTTGCGACAGGTAATGCAACAGACAAATCATATTTTACATTGATTGTATCTTTACTTGGGTGTTTTTGCCCAAATCCCCGAAATGGGGGAATTAGCTTAATTCATTAGAAATTTATACATCATGTCAAAAAATACACTTTATGACATGACTAAAAAACTAAGTTTTTCCGTTTCAAAATTATAACTAAATCAAATTTGAAACATATCAGTAGAATTCTATACATTTTGACACAATTATTTTTAACAGTAATCCAAAACCCTTGGTTTATAAGGTTTTTCTACATTTTTTTTGTTATTCCCCCTTTTCGGGGGACGGGCAAAAACACCCAATATTAAAATCACTCGAAAATTCATTCAATAAATAATCACAACATACCACAATTCTTCTGTAGTAATTATTTTGAACGAACAAAACCAAATATTTTTTGTATTTGGCAATTAAAAAATGCTGTAAACGGCAGTATCTTTTATGAATATAAAAAAGCTTAAAATAAGAAAGTAGTGTATAAAAACTTGCATATTCTAGGATTTTTAATTTTATTCCTTATTGTGTTAAAGCACCCGTTAGTGTAAGTGAAAATCTTCACAATCTTTTTTTCCTTAACAAAATCTAATCCCTTAATGTGTAGGGGCATATCAAAAGGACGCCTTCCTACTAAAGAAAAGCGCCCTTTACCCTGAATAAGTAAAATTTCTATGTTAGCGCCTATTTTAATAAAATTAAATTAGTGTTGCAATCTGTTAACCATTTTAGTCAGTTCCGCCTCAAGTCGATTAAAGTTCTGTTCATTGGCTTCGTAACAGAAACTTCTCACTTTTTCGCATTCATTAACTGATTTGTGGAGCATTTGCCATATAAGTTCGGTTTTGCCTTCTTTCTCAGCAAATGTAATGGTTAATAAAAATTCATGTATTGGCCCCAGATGGTGGATAACAATCTTTTCAGGTTCAATTATTTCGGAAAAGATGGATTTATTCTCATAATCTACACCATTGGGTCCATGCATAATGAAACGCCAAATACCGTTTGGTCGCATATCGAACTCATGAAACGTATTAGTAAAGCCCTCGGGTCCCCACCATTTTTCCAAATGATTCGGGTCACTGAATGCTTTGAACATGATTTCACGTGGCACATTGAAGATACGTGTGTTGACAATCTCACGATCAGAGATTGGCTCAGGAGAGTTAATAATCTTCGATACCCCAGAGGATACTCTTAACTCTTGATTATTTTTTAACTGTTCACCAAGCTGATCCAGCAAAATACTTGTCCCGTGCTCACGAACTGCAGCTGTATCATGGCCGTCTAGAAATGCGCCTTGCTCGGTAAAAATCAGGTGTGTTCCTTCATCAATTTGTTTAAACTCGACCGTTGCTACAGAAACGGAAATCCGCGTTTCATCGAGATCCATGGTATAAGAATAGACAATACGGTGGTCAGGAATGATCTCCTGATAGTGAGCCTTAAATGTGTAAACAGGACCTCCTGGAGGGCCGCCATGATTTATCTCTTGTCCACCCACTCGAAAATCAAACTCTTCCGCCTCAGTGAACCATTTTGCTTTAAGCTCTGGGTCCGCCCATACAGCGAATACCACTTCAGGTGTGAAATTATACACCTTTTCAATGACAAAGGTATCGTGTGTTGCAAAGTGTTTTTTCATTCTCACTTCCTCCTTTTTTGGTGAGACGGATGATTAGAAAGGAATTCGCCAAGTCGATCAAATTGTCGCTCCATATTCTTTTGGCGCCCGTAAAAATAATTTTCATGACTTTTTTTCATCATTCCAATTGAATTTGTAAAATCTTGAACCGTCAATGTCTCTTTCGTTTGCAAAATCTCAGATACATTTTGTAAATCTTTTAACAGCTTCTGTTGAACTCTTATATTTTCTCTTAAACGTTCTATTTGAAGAGTCGCCACTTCAATAGGGTTATACGTATCGTCGACCAGGATCGATTTAATTTCCTCTAGCGTTAATCCTAAATCTTTTAGACTAAGAATTTGCTGTAACCGCGAAAGATCTGTGGCGTTATATAGGCGATATCCTGATTCTGGGGTGAGGCAAGAATTCGTTCTTTTTTGGGCCACTCACAAAAACTCAAGAATACATAGTGTTGAGTGAAAAAAGTTGTTAAAAAAATAATGCTCTGTTATCGTTAAATGTTGATTTTCAAGCAAAAGAAGAACCGCCTCGTGGTAAGGGGGTGATTGAACTCCCTCGTTCCCGTAAGTAACAAAGGAGATTATAGTGGTCATTATTTTGTCTCAGCCTGGTAGACAAGTCCAACGACCCCAGTATTAAACGTGTGGGCTTTTTCAAGTTTAAGATGTACCTTGTCCTCAACGTCTTTAAATAACGGCATTCCATCGCCTAATACAACAGGATTGACATTAATCCGATATTCATCAATTAAGCCGAGTTTCATAAGACTGTGTGCAAACCTTGCACTACCGATGATGATCATGTCCTTACCTGATTGTTGTTTGAGTGTAGAGGTTTCCTCCGCAATATTTTCTTTGACCAACCTTGAATTCTTCCATTCAACCTGATCCAGACTTTTTGAAAATACGATTTTGGTTGCATTCCCCAACCAGTGTGCATGCTCGACATGGTATTTCGAGTCTAATAGGCTTTCAGGCAGATTTGACCAGAAGCCTGCCATCATTTGATAAGTTACGCGTCCATATAAAACAGTGTCAACGGTACTATGTACTTCTGTTGCGTAATTCTGCAATTCTTCATCGTAAATAATCCAATCCATTTCTCCGTTTGGTCCTGCTACGAATCCGTCAAGCGATGCGTGCATGAATAAAATTACTTTTCTCATATTGATCTCCTTTGGTTTATTTTGGATTTTTACCAAATATAGAAAATTATAGATCATACCGTTTCTTATCGATTGCTATTTTTTAATTATCCTCCGTTAGAAAGAGAAAGATGTTCGGAGAAAATTGGTGTTTGTCTCATTATCAGTAAACAAGCAAGAGGCGACCAGCATATTTTTCTTATTCGATGTTTTGTTCTCATATTCCTTGTAGTCTAAGTAACGGAACCAAGTCAGATTTTTTATATCGGCAAGATCTGGGTTACAAAACGGCCACTTTTTAAGTGGCTATTTTTTATGTTTATATTCATTACAGAACATGTCTTCCGTTAACTTATTAAATCGGATACAGTAGGGTTTGTTTACAGAACACATTTTGAAATTCATGAAAATCAAGTTAACGGAACACAATTAAAGGAATGGATAGGTTATTAAGACCTATAAAAACAGAGTGGCTGAGCAAACTTCTTCAAATATCTCTCAAATTCAAGAGCGATTTTATAAGGAACTAACTTATGGTCAACGAGCGTTATTTATGTTTTATGCGCCAAATAGTGAGCTTCGTCCTACTCGGAAGACCTGTAATCTGGCTATTGATTCAACTCTTTACTCTAGCAACATGTTTGTTGACCATATTTTTCATCATTATCTGGTCGAAAAACCGTGAAAATACCTCATTCCTAGATAAAATACGTTTCTTCTTATTATTGGCAGGAGGTATTGTACTTGTACCATGAGCCTTGTACTGGCAACTCCTTTTTCTTTAATATAGAACCCATAGTCAGCAAGTCAGAGAAGGGATACTAAGTACTTTTAGTATCCCTAAAATTATTTGTGATTGCTTTTGAGATGAAGGATATACAAGACTTGTTGTAGCGTCTCAGCATTTATTTGGTGTAGGCTATTGTTGAGAAAACCTTTACTCGAAAGGCTCCAATTTATTTACTTATAATAAGGTTCAATATTCGTTGCAAGTAGACAAGTTTTCACCTCAAATTTTCTATTTCTTTTCAACCAAATAAACTCCTTATACTTTTACGTTTCATCCTCTCTGTTGTCGTAAAGAGGGAATACAATCTCGACTTCCGTCCCATTCTGACTCTTATTTTTATCTATCTTAATCATCCCCTGCCGCTCCTCTACTAATCGCTTGACTAGTGCGAGCCCCAAATCTGTCCTACCTATTTTTTTCGAACGGAATGATACTAATTCAAAAAGTCGGTTATATGCTTAGAAATTTCTTCTGGATGTGTTAAAGTCATGATGTGATTTGCATTGGTTATATGAACTACACGGATATCGGGGACTGCTTTATATCGTTCTGCAATTTGAAATAGATCATCCAATTCATTATCCCCAATCAATAGCAATGTACTTACATCTATCTCATGTAATCTTTCTATAGCAGAATAGGAAACTACTTCGTGTGTTCCCCAAGTAAATAGAATATTATCCCTCATTATCTGACGTAGCAATTGATTCGTGGGACCTTTTGGAATTCTCCAAGAAGATTCACTTAATGTAATATCTATCATCTTTTCAACATCTGGAATTGCGCTCGAAGCCCTTTTCTCCAGTGCTCGATACTCAGAAGAAAATTGATAGCCAGAGAGACCTGGAGCAATCAATATAAGTTTAGATACTTTATTTGGATAAGCTAGTGTAAAGTCAGTAGCAATTTGCCCGCCTAGGGAATGCCCTACTAATACTGCCTCTTTCATATCTAGTTGATCATAAATGCTTCTTAGGTCTTTTACGTAATCAATAGGCTCAGTTGGAACAGGAGACTTTCCAGCACCTCGTAAATCAAGTGTAATTACTTGAAAAGATTTCTCAGCTATCTGTGGCGCAATAAACTGCCAATCGCGAGAATCCATAGCTCCACTATGTAGAAAAATAACTGGTCTACCAATACCTTTTACTTCAAAATGAAGGTTCATAATTTTTACCTCTTTTTATTTTTTAGGAACAGAATGAAAATTATTGTTCCGGCTGACTAGGGCGACAAGCCCAGGAATCTTCCCGGAATCGACATGGCGTGCCAGCACGTTGCGCATTTTGCGCAACCCTGTTTCGGAGAAACCTCTGTTGTTTTGTCCCATCATGAATCTCTCATTTTCTTCATATCTTCTGACGAACTAAAATTTTCTGTTGTTATCTTTTTCATTTGGTTTCCCTCACTTTACTTTTTTATCAGCCCTATTGTTCTACAAATTCTCTTTTGTTATCAATGCTTGAAAGTGTTCGATGCATTAAAGAGACTGAATATTGGTAATCAAAAAGATGACTCACGGGTGATCAGAATCGAGATATGTCCTGCACTTAGCATAGAGCCATATGTTCATCGAACGTTTATTCTCAGTTTCATCAAATTCAAAGTCACCATTATTCCGTAAGTAATCTTCTTTGACAACCGTTGTCTTGCCCGCCCCATTGGAGCCGAGCAAGGCGAAAATACTGCCCTTATCCATTTAAGCTCCAACTTTCACATTCCCTAATTATGTATATTCTAGAAGTAAATACAAATTCCTTCTTCAACTATCCCGCCCCATTAGTACAGTAAGGATAACTTAACAAATATGTATAAATATTAGAATCTATACAGTTTTTCCTTAAGTTATGAACATCTTAACTTAATAACTGTTACTCCAGTAATTACGAAATCTACACAGATAACTTTATTATGTTTACTCCGGACGCAAAAGAACACTTAAAATTAGTGCAAATTATCTCCTAAAGTGACACCTTTAGCGTACGAAATTCGCGAAATATTGGTGCTACCC
>NZ_CATKPV010000071.1:0-30966 GCF_949768135.1 Bacillus sp. IT-79MI2
GGTTCTTGACAGACAAAATAGAATTCGAAACTCATTTTAAAATAAACATTCCTAGGCAAGGGGAATTGTATATCGGGAAGGAAATCACCAAGCATGTTTACTCCGATATATTATATAAGGCTTTAGTGAACGGTAAGTTGAGAAATGTTATTTTAGTAGAAGTTAAAAGGGGGAATCATCCAATTAATGAAAAAGATATTGAACAAGCCATAAATTATGCCAGATTACTGGATGAAATTGCTCCCTATAGTGTTGTAACTAACGGAAAAACCACAAGGATATTTGATACTATAACAAAAGATGAATTAACCAATACAGATTTAAGTAAGAGTAATTTTATTGTGTCAGGCTGTAATTTAACTATATCAGAGGATATTCGTGAAGTAGCTCTTCGAGCTTTTGTTGGATTAGATCGAAAGAACCTTCTTCATTTTTGTCAACTTCAGAGTGAGCGTAATTTTAAAGATATAAAATCAGAAAAAATTTCAAATAAAAGTATTATAGACGAAGTTCATTGTAATAGAACTAAATACATGGATGAATTTAAAAATTTCTTGAAGTCAAGAAGTAAGATTTATGCAATAATCGGTACTTCAGGATTTGGAAAAACTAATTATTTATATTCCTTATGGAATCAATATAAAGATCGTTTCCCAATGGTGTTTTATAATGCTGGTTTACTCAACCAAAGAGTGATAACTTCTATCCAAGAAGATTTTCATTTTTTGTTAAACCAGGAATATAGTATGACAGAATTAGTAAGAAGATTTGATGATATTACTAAAAACAATGGAGATCAACGCTTTTTTATTGTAATTGATGGTTTAGATGAACATCCTAATCCAGTAGAATTGCGTAATGAATTGAACGACTTAGTAAAAAAAATTCAAGACTCAAATATTTATTTAATCACATCCTGCAAAACTACTGATGAAACTAATGATATCTGGCGTAGTTTTACTCACTTTAAAGGTTCGTTAAATTCTTTTGGAGAAAATATCTACTCGTCAAGAAACTTATCGTTTCTAAACAAGATAGGTGTGTATGTAGATAAAATGGACGAACAGGAACTTAAGTGTTTATGGGGAAGATATAAGAAAGCATATGGAATTAAAGGAGATTTAAATAGCGAGAGTAGAGAGCTCGCAAAGGAGCCCTTTCTAATGAGAATGCTTGCTGAGGTATATCAAGAGCAGGAGGTTTCGAGCGAGATTACTGAAACTGAGCTGTACCAGAAATGGTTACGTCAGAAGCTAGAACAGACCTCTGAACCGGAGATGACCAAGCTTGTACTAAAAAGGATTATAAGTCAAATGGTTAAAGATAAGAGAGAGAACTTAGAACACGATTTATTATTGGAGTTGTTATCAACAGTTAATAATGGTTATTCTTATTTTCAAGATTTACTTAAAATAGGGCTATTGCTCGTTACAAAAGATTTTAATCAGATAAAATATGTCTCTATATGTAATAATGCGCTAATGAAATATATTTATTGTTATCAGATATCGAAGTGGCATACAAAACAGATGATTGATTTAATTCAACCGTTCAATACATACATAAGAGATGGATTTTTGCGTCAATACCCGATCTTTTTCATCTCTTTTAAGCAGAGTAAGTATAAGAATGAACGTAAAATGTGGAGTGAAGAGTATACAAAGAATGATCACCCCCTATGTATCAGTTGCAACGATAATATAGAGGTAGAAGATAAAGTTACTGTTGTATTAAGAATTGACAAAAATAATTTGTCTGACGAAAATTTAGGTGGTTTTCATATTATTCATGAGAAATGTGCATGGGATGGCCCAAGTATGCTTGATTTAAGGCCTGAGATAAAACATGCAATATTAAATTGTGAGGATTTTTTAGCTGTGTACAAAATCTTTAGTTTACTAAATTCTATGCCTGACAGCCAAAAGGTCCAATCAGCTCGACGTGCTAAGAAAGAAGAGTTGAAAAGGTCACCTCACTTTAAATTTTTACCTTCGATAACATCCAAAGGTGAACCGTTCTGGACCATTATGGAGTTTGTTGACGAAGTTAATACTGGGAATATGAAAAGCCAAAAAATGAACGGGAAAGAACATCTATTATTTTTCGATACTAAGGAAAAAGCTGATTTCTACCTTGCTCTCAATCAAACTGATGAAGACTCAGAGACTGTAGATCATGTTGTTGGAGTAGAGAAAAAGTATATTAAGAGAATGGAGGAGATTTACAGATCAAATGCTGTTAATATGCCACCTGCTGCAATCCTCGTTGGTTTTAAAACTGGAGGGAACGTATTAGTTATCCCACAAGAATTTAAAGAAGTTATAAATGTGGTGAATAGTGGGTTATCCTTTCTCGAGTACATGAAAAGAATGCATCTCAAATAAGTAGTGATATTTAAGGGGAATTAAAGTCAGCAAAATTACAATCAGATAGTAATTATAGAAGAAATTATTCAAAGCGCTGGTATAGCACGAACTGACTTCGCAAATATTTCCAAACAGAGTGATGTTCCACTAGCTGAATTTCCTTCTTTGCTAATAAAGGAAGAAGAGCAGTATTTGAAGGAAGCGATGAAGAATATGTAGTGATGAAAAGGCATCCTAGCGAATTCGTATTCAATTTGCTAAGGTGCCTTTATAAGTTTTTGAGAATGTGGATAGATATTTTAATGATTTTCTTTAGTTTGCTCCTTTTCACTCTGTTCCTCAAGATATGCTTTCTCTTCTTCTGGAGTAGCTAAACGGTACGCCTTCCCATTCGTGCTTCCACCTGCTCGTTCCCACATGTCATTATGCCCCTCAACAGCTTTTGAGAAATCCCCTTTTTCTCAACGATCTAAAATCTTGTTGTACTTGTCTTTGTCTGCTAACATATCGCTGTCATTTACTAGTTGACGAAGTTTTTTTATATTATCTGAAGACATTGCGATAAAACCGCTTTTCTCGTTGGTCATTACCTTTTGGTGAGTCATTTTGTGCATAGAGTCGATGATAACTCCTTCAGCGTTAGTTATATCATCAACTTCTTCAATTTCTTCACCTTTCGCGACTTGTTTGTTGTCACTTTCAGGATTAAAAAGGTTCCCAATCATGCCCCCTGCAAATACACCAAATAGCATGATACCGATTGTGATAATTAGGGGTTTTGTCCATTTCTTCATGTTTTGGATCCTCCTTGTGCAAAAATCGAGTTGTTTTTGTGCTTTATAGTTATACATTTGACTACTATTTTAGGGATCACAGTAGTTCTTTCTCTTTTAGTAAATTAGATGAATGATATCGAGATATTGAGAAAAGTAAGCAAAAAATGAGGAATAGGTTTCTGAGTGCATACATAATTAACTCTTTTACATCAAAGCTTGTGCTTTTAAAAGGCGTAGTTACAACTGTTGGAAGGGATATGAATCGATATTATACAAATCCATCAATCTTTATCTGTAAATAAAAAGACCCAGAAATATAATCTGGGTCAGAGGTAATATCAACCACCGTGGTCTCCATCTGCCATCATACTAGCCACAACTTCAATCTGATGAACATCCGTCTGTGAGGAGATGCCTAGGGTTAATGTTAAAACAGTTATGATTCCCATTAAACTAAGTAACTTCTTCATTTTAAAGCTCCCTTCTCAATAATTCTATTTTTTGCTTCAGTGCTTAAATAGAAATATTTACTTGCTTTTGAATGTTCATCCTCTTTATAAAATTTAATTCCTAAAATTTCATAATATTCATGGATGTATTCATATAGATTTTCTCTTTCAAAATACGGAATTCCTGCTAAAACGGTTTCTTCTAATTGTTTAGCGGGGATTTTGTTGTTTACGTCCTTAAGAATTTTGAATCGGTGTTTGTATTCTTCATTCTCCAGTTTTGTACATATCTCTAATCCTTTTTCGAATAACTCATCAGCAACTTCAACATGTCCAAGTTTAGAATGTTCTCGTGCTTCAATAAATATAGCTTTATAATGATTTGGCTTATTTTGAGAAACTTCGGATGCATAACGAATAGCTAGTTCAGATAGATTTTGACTTGCATACAACAGTCCTAGATTATGACGAACCATCAAAATAAATGTATCTTCTTTAAGCTTTTGGAAGATATCCATTGCTTTCACAAGATGTTCTTCCGCC
Organism: Bacillus sp. IT-79MI2; assembly: GCF_949768135.1. NCBI lineage: Bacteria > Bacillati > Bacillota > Bacilli > Caryophanales > Bacillaceae > Bacillus > Bacillus sp. IT-79MI2. The sequence continues at coordinate 4,135 of NZ_CATKPV010000071.1, forward strand.
AATACCCACTCTTTCAAATTAATGCAGGCCATCCCTAAAAGGTTTTCACAGAATCCTGTATTTCGTTCGTAATTCTCCTGTTCTAAAAATATCTCTTTTGATTTTGTGACACACTTAATGGATTGAAGGGACTCGTAAACATCGTAATGGAATGCCCCAAGTTTATAATAGAACTCAGCTTTTTCAAGTTCATCAGGCACGATATCAAGTAATCGTTCGGCTTTCTCATAGTTCTCTCTAGCAATATTGTAGTTGCCAATTGTACTAGCATGAATTGCTTTAAAAAAATGATAGTAGTATGTTAAAAGACTATCTTCGGGAATCTCATAAGATTCAATTTTATCAAAACTGTTTTTTGAAACGTTTAAATTATCAATTACATATTTATAACGGAAATCCAATAGAAAATAATACAGAGATAAACTTTCATCATGTGAAATATTTTCGATTTTCTCATCAATCTCTTTTTTCAGAAGATGAGCGTTTTCGATATGTCTAGCGCGAATTTCAACATACCAATCATTCAAGAGACTAGTAATCTGCTCGTTCCCCTTTAATGAGACGTTCATAATATCCCCCTTATCTATATGTATAATCTTTAAATAATATGATAGCAGAATTTGGTATAGGAAAGAAATGCGAAAAAAATTTCGAAAGAAAATAAAGAAAATTCAGAAAATAAAAGGAGAGTTAACGGAGTATGTAGAAGCGGAAAAGAAAGAGCATAAGATAGTGGTTCTCAGGAACAAGGCCATCTATTGACAGTCTTGTTCCTAAGCAGTCGAGTTTCACTCTTTATTCTTATTGCTTATTATTTTGATGCTTAATGCAACAAAGACAACTCCTATTATTCTCATTAGGGTGTTACCTATGTCTCCGAGACTATTAACTGTTAGATTCATTAAAAAAGCTCCCAATAGACAGAGAAATATACCAAATAGTGTTTTCAATATATGTAGCACCTAAATTCTTTATAATATTTTGTGGATTTTATTAATCACTTAATTAATTGGATATTTTTACCTTATATCCTTCTTGTACTTTAGTTGAGGTACATGAGAATTAAAGTTCAGCTTAACTTCGAAATCATATATTGTCTGTTTAGTATGAACTGTTTTAGAAGTTTTAAGTGTTTCACAAGGTGTTGTAAAATGGATATATATTACATGCGAGAAAGAGTACGATTTGATGGGGAGGCTTCCAAATGCATATGGATGAAGGGGGAAATTTGCAGTTAACGAGTCAGGCTCTTCAGGTAATGAATAACGGGATTGCTGTTACAAGTCATGATGGAATCATCACGTTCAGCAATCCAGCATTTTGCAGCATGTTAAACAAAACAGAAAACGAAATAACGGGTAAGCACATATCGATGATCATTCCTAACAGGAAAAAGTTATTAGTGAATCAAAATGATAGTTTGCATAAGTACGAGTGTAAGATTGGCAACCAAGTATTTATTGTGAATGAATCCTCTGTACATCAGGGCGGGAGAGAAGATGGATCGATTGTCATTTTAGAAAACAAGGAGAAAAGCATACAGTCTTTGGAAAGCACCATCAGTCGGTATGAAAATGCCTTGAATTTATTGTCGGAGTGTATTCTAGGGGTGAATGAGCAAGGGATCATCAATTTTTTTAGTGGTGCTTATGCGCAATTTTTAGGAATTGATGATCCGAAGGAAGCGATTGGGAAGCATTGTACGGAGGTTGTTGAGAATACGAGGATGCATATTGTCGTGAAGACGGGGCAGGTGGAAATTGGGCATATTCAGCGTATAAATAATCAGAATATTATTGCAACTCGTATACCTATTGTTAAGGACGGTAAGGTTATTGGTGCGATCGGTAAAATTATGTTCCATGATATACAGCAGTTTAAAGCTTTGGGGGATCAGATTCGTGCAATGGAATCAAAGTTATCTTACTATCAAACTGAATTACAGCGGCTGCAAGCAGGGAGGTTTTCATTTCAAAGTATTGTAGGAGAGAGTGCGAAAATGGAAGAAGTGAAAACGATGGCTTTGAAGGTTTCGAAAAGTCGGTCTACGGTTTTGATAAGAGGAGAGAGCGGAACGGGGAAGGAGCTTTTTGCCAATGCGGTTCATCATGCGAGTCCGCGTGCTAGGGGTTCATTTATTCGTTTGAATTGTGCTGCGATTCCGAGGGATCTTTTGGAGGCTGAATTGTTCGGATACGAAGAGGGTGCTTTTACAGGAGCGAAAAAAGGAGGTAAGCCTGGGAAGATTGAGTTGTCCCATAAGGGAACGTTGTTTTTAGATGAGATCGGTGATATGTCTTTGGACATGCAAGTGAAGTTGCTTCGTGTGCTGCAAGAGAAAGAGATTGAAAGAATCGGTGGCACAAAAACTCAAAAGATTGATGTCCGCTTTATTGCGGCAACGCATCGGAATCTCCGTGAAATGGTGCAAAGAGGAGAATTTAGAGAGGATTTATATTATAAGCTAAATGTGTTTGCAATTGATATTCCTCCGCTAAGAGAACGAAAGGAAGATATCGTACATTTAACGGAATTTTTAATTCGGAAATTGAATGAGGAGCTTGGTAGTAACGTTCTTTTATTAGATGAGAGAGTAAGGGATATATTCATGGAGCATGATTGGCCAGGGAATATTAGGGAGCTAGAGAATGTGCTGGAACGAGCGATGAATGTTGTGGAAGGAACGATCATTCAAGTGCATCACCTTCCTGTTTATTTGCGGAAAAGAGATTTGGAAGAAGAGTTGGATCATGAAACTTTTGCGGGATATCAAGGGGAGGATGAGATAAGCTATTCACTGCAGACGGAAGTGGAATCCGCTGAAAAACGGGCGATTACGAGGGCTTTGGAAAAAACAGCTGGAAATAGAAAAGAGGCAGCTGAGCTTTTGGGAATTCATCGGGCCAGCTTATATCGAAAAATAGAAAGATACGGAATATGATGAAGGAATGTAAAGGGCAAATAGGCCCTTTTTTTGTTTGGTTTGCAGTAATACATGTTGTCGCGTTTTTGCGACACTTTCTTATATATGCGACATGATCACTATCATTTGTAGCGCAAATGCGACATGCGAAGGTGTACATGTAAGGGAGACTCGGGGCATGTCCCTGAAGGAATAAGGGAATAGGGAATGAGACAAGCTTTGGCATGTTTCTTGCTATATAAATAAAAAGAATTTTAATAGGAAGGGGATGGAATCTAATGCTTGAGAATCAGAGTTTGCCACATTTTCTTATACAAAGTATCAACAAGTCGCCTGATAAGGTGTATTTACAATTTGAAGAACAAAGGGTTACGTATGAAGAACTTTATCACCGGATTACAAGGGCTGCAGCGGGATTGTGTGAACTCGGTATTCAAAAAGGTGACAAGGTTTGTATTATGCTTCATAACACCCCTGAATATCTGGATGTATGGTTTGCTTTATCTTTTATGGGAGCAATTGCGGTGCCTCTTAATGTGCATTTAAAAGGAGAAGGTCTGCAGTATATTTTATCCCACTCTGATTGTAAGATAATGATCATTGATAAGGAATTTGTTCCTCAAATTGCTTCTTGTTTACCATTTATACAAAGGGAAATTGGGATTGTTGTTCACGACAATAATGAAAGCGTAATCATTGCAGATGATGGTAAAGAACGGCCGGTAATCGGATTGAAAGATGTATTGCATGCAAATGATCACTATCTTCCAAATGAAGCTGTTTCCTCCTCTTCTATTAATAGTATCCTTTACACCTCTGGAACGACGGGACTACCTAAAGGGGTCATGTTAAGTCATTCTGCCTATGTCAATTCTGCACAGTCATTCGCTACTTATATGGTTGGTGCGAATTCGAAAGATATTTTATTTACAGCGCTGCCTTTATTTCATATTAATGCCCAGGCCCATACAGTGCTCGGTGCCATTTCTTCCAATGCGACGATTGCTCTTGGAAAGCGGTTTAGTGCTTCTCGTTTTTGGGATGAGATTCGGGGTCATGGCGCAACCATTTTTAATTCTTTAGGATCGATGATTCCAATTCTCTGCAAGCAGCCGGAAAAGGAAAACGATTATGAAAATCCGGCAAGGGTGACGGCTTGTGCCGCTACGCCTAAGGGATTTTGGAAGCCGTTTGAGGAGAGGTTTGGCGTCCGGATTGTGGAAGGCTACGGATTAACGGAAACGACAGGCTTTTGTGTAACGAATCCATTGAATGCCAATAAGCCGCCTTCTATTGGGAAACCGTATTCTTACGTAGAGACGAAGATTGTCAATGAGGATGGAAATGAAGCGCGGACTGGTGAAATCGGTGAAATTTTCATCCGTTCCTTACAAGAACAAACATTCATGGAAGGCTACTATAAAATGCCGGATAAAGCAGAGGAAGCGATGGAGGGAGGATGGTTCCATACAGGGGATCGCGGTTATCGAGATGAGGAAGGCTACTTATATTTTTGCGATCGGATCAAACAGTGTATTAGAAGACGTGGAGAAAACATCTCTTCTTGGGAAATTGAAAAGGTCGTAAATAATCATCCGAAAGTGCTTGAATCAGCGGCTATCGGTGTCCCGTCAGAAGTGGGGGAAGAGGATGTCAAATTATATGTGATTGTAAAGCAAGGAGAAATGATGTCTCATGAAGAGATTATAGATTGGTGTCAAGAACGTATGGCTTACTTTATGGTGCCGCGATACGTTCAGTTTCGTGAATCTTTCCCAAAAACAGCAACGGAACGGATTCAAAAATTCAAGTTGCAGGAAGAAGGAATCGGTACTGCTTGGGATCGCGAACAGGCGGGGTATGTCATTAAAAGAACGAGTTGAAGATTGTCTCATTACATATTAGAAAGAAGGGATTGCATTGGAAAATAAGCGGGTTGTTTCATGGTCTAAAGAAAAAGGAATCGCGACTATTAGCATTGATAATCCTCCTGTGAATGTACTGAGTTATGCGGTGATTGAGCAACTGACGGCCACGGTTGATGAAATTGAACGGGATGATGAAGTCATTGTTGTACTTCTAACTGGCGCTGGAGAAAAAGCCTTCGTTGCCGGAGGGGACATCAAGTCATTTCCAGAATGGATTGGGAAAGGGAGTGAATATGCAGAAGAAAAATCATTGTGGCTTCAGAACCCATTAAATAAAATAGAAAGATTGCCGAAGCCTACAATCGCTGTGATTAACGGATTGGCGCTTGGGGGCGGGTGTGAGTTAGCTTTATCGTGTGATTTACGGATTATAGAAGAACATGCCCAAATTGGACTTCCGGAAGTAAAGCTAGGCTTGTTTCCAGGTGCGGGAGGAACGCAGCGTTTGCCTCGCTTAATAGGAACTGCAAGGGCAAAAGAAATGATGTTCACTGGTGAACCGCTCACTGCCGAAGAAGCCCTGCGAGTTGGTTTGGTGAATCATGTTGTTCAGCGCGGTGAAGCATTGAATAAGGCGAAGGAATTAGCCGCGAAGATGGCTCGGTTTTCTCTTCCTGCTTTATCTTTGATGAAGCAATCTATCAATAAGGGGTTATCTCTTTCTCTTGAGGAAGGGCTAAAAGTAGAAGCTCAAAATTTTGGCCGTGTATTTCAAACGAGTGATGTAAGAGAGGGAGTGGAGGCTTTTATAGAAAAGAGAGTGCCGCTTTTTCATCATAAATAAAAAGAATACGATGTCTGCCTTTGGTAGGCATCGTAACAATATATGCAAGCATAAAAGAATGAAAAACAAATTTGAGAAAGTCCATTTTATTAAGGGGGGATTGCAGATATGGATTTATTGATTGTGTTGTTATCGCTCGGCTTGCTTATATTTGTGGCTTACCGAGGGTTCTCGGTCATTTTATTCGCTCCGTTATGTGCTTTGCTGGCTGTGTTTTTGACGGAGCCAGCGCAAGTTTTACCGTTCTTTTCCAATGTTTTTATGGTGAAGATGGTCGGATTTATAAAATTATACTTTCCTGTGTTTTTGCTTGGAGCGATATTCGGTAAAGTGGTAGAAGTCACTGGAATCGCAGAAAAAATTGCGAAAATTATCATCCGTTTTATAGGTGTGAAAAGAGCGATTCTTTCCATCGTCTTAATGGGAGCGATTCTTACATACAGCGGCGTCAGTTTATTTGTCGCGGTATTTGCGATTTATCCATTTGCAGCGCAATTATTTCGTGAAGCAAATATTCCGAAGCGTCTCATTCCAGCGACAATCGCATTTAGTGCATTCACATTTTCGATGGATTCACTTCCTGGGTCGCCTCAAATTCAAAATGTTATTCCAACTACGTTTTTTAAAACAAATATTTATGCAGCCCCTATATTAGGGATCATTGGAGCGTTGTTTATTTTTACATGCGGCATGCTGTATTTGGAAAGGTGTAGGAAGAAGGCGGCAGCTAAAGGGGAGGGGTATTTCGGAAAAGGTGATGCTACTTCTGAAATGGCCGCTACAACTAGCACGCAAGCCGCACCGACGCCAATTGTTTCAAGTGATGCTATTCCAGCTAGTTACTGGATGGCTTTTCTACCGCTTGTACTGGTTGGAGTGGTGAATAAAGTCTTTACAGAATTCATCCCCGTTTGGTATACAAAGGGATTTGATTTTGCATCCATCGGTTTGAAGGAGTACGGAACGATTGATATGGGACAAGTCGTGGGTATTTGGTCAGTAGAATTGGCACTTCTTATCGGTATATTGAGCGCTATATTATTAAACTTCCAAGCGGTAAAAGAACAGTTTCAATCGATTACAAGCGTGGGGGTAAGTGGTTCCATTTTAGCTGCGATGAACACCGCAGCCGAGTATGGGTTCGGTGCTGTTATAGCTGCTTTACCTGGATTTGTTATGATTCAAAATTATTTGACTGGGACATTTTCCAATCCTTTAATCGGTGGAGCGGTCATGACGAATATATTATGTGGGCTGACGGGATCAGGATCAGGAGGAATGAGTATTACATTAGGTTTAATGGCAGACAAATATATTGAAGCAGCAGCGAACTTCGGTATTCCATTAGATGTGCTGCATCGCGTTATCGCAATGGCAGCAGGCGGTATGGATACTCTTCCTCATAACGGAGCAGTTATCACTTTGCTTGCAGTTACAGGGCTAACGCACCGAGAAGCTTATAAAGAGATTTTTGGTATTACTTTAATTAAGACGGCTGCTGTTTTCTTCGTTGTTGGAGTGTATCTGATGTTTTCTATTGTATAGGAGGGGGATTGATTGGCTGTTATAAATAACGCAGCTATCAAGTTAAGATTATGTATAATGGTAAATAGAAACAGCCATCATTCCATGAAACGATGGCTGTTTGTATATTTTCAATGAATTTTACAAAATTTACTTGTTACAACAATGCTCTTCTTCTCATCCATTGCGTCGCAACCCATTTTTCACCTTTGATAACAGGTGCACCGCCATGTAAAGTAAGGTTGTTTATTGATTCATCCTGATAAAAATACTCGAAATATACCGCCATTCCTTTTTTCGGAGATACGGAAAGGTTGAGTTTTGGAAAGAAGGTCTCTCCACCTTCTTCTACATGATTTAAATACATCACAAGTGTACTCATACGATTGTTACTTGCTGCCGCACTATTTTCTACAAAAAAATCATAATGCGCTTGATATTCTTGGCCAACTGTATACTTTAAAATCTGCAGCCCTTCTCCATGTGGGGCAGGAACATTCATGATCGAAGCGATTCGTCTTTCGATTCTAGTAGTAATCTCGCTTTCTTCTAAAAATGCGCCACTGCTCGTCCGAATGTCATTTGTTTTGCGCGAAACACCAATTTTAGAACGTTTCATTTGATTTTTAGACATTTCAATTAACGTTTCACACTCTTCATCACTTAATACATTTGCTAAAACGACAATAAGAGGCTCTTCTAGTCTTGAAATAATTTGTATTTCTCTGTCTTCTGTCACAATGGTGTTCCCTGTGTGGTTAAAAATCGTTAGTTCTGTATTTTTAACTGTTTCATCTTTCATTGACATTTGCCCCATCTCCCTAAAAAAATGATTAGATAGCACTAATATATCATATTTTTCTTACTATTCATTCTTTACGAAAAAATAGAGTAATGATTGAAAAAAAAGGACATGTAGTTACCTATTCAAACTAACTATTCCCAAACTAAAATTTTGTTAAGTTAACACAATTTAAAAATGCATGCTCTTTGCTACATGCAATGATACACTGTACTTCTTGTTCATAAGTGCGGAAGTCGGCCATGTACAGATTAAAAGAATCCCTCCCAAGCCCCTTACAACCCCCTACCAACAAATAAATCACTAAAAAGAAACAAAATAAAAAACAAAAAACTACTACAAGCAGTCCCTCAAAAAAAAACAGTAGTCGTAGTAATCGTAAAAAATATGAAATCACTCCGCCAAACTTCCTCCCTTATCCCTATATACATGATGGAACCGTCAATTACATATGTTTCATTAAGGGATAGGAGGAATAAACATGGCAGTATACCGTAATGTACAGGTGAATTTTTGGCAGGATGATTTTGTACTCGATTTAACACCGGAGGAGCGGTATTTTTATATTTATTTGCTGACTTGTTCGAAGACGACGCAATGCGGGATTTATCCGTTACCGAAGCGTTTGGCGGAGATGGAGACAGGTTATAACCGGGAGACTGTTGAGAAGTTGCTGCAACGCTTTGTCGAGTATGGAAAGATATTATATGATGCGGAAACGAAGGAGTTATGTATTTTAAATTGGCTGCGCTATAACCCGGTTACGAATACGAATATGGAGAAGTGTGTGTTACGTGAGCTGAAGACGGTGAAAAGTAAAGAGTTTGTACATATGTTTTTGCAAAAATGTTTGGAGGAAGAGATGAATATTCCGCTACTTTTAGAGCATTTCGGTATGCCGGGTGAGTTGTCTGAGATGATTCCGCAAGCATCTATTGAAAGTTATGAAGAGGATGAGGAAGTAGAAGAGACGGAGCCAGGCAGCAGTGTATTCATGTTTTATGAGCAAACTTTCGGTAGTTTGTCGTCTTATGCGGCGGGGGAATTAAGTGAGTGGATGGCAGATTTATCGGAGGAGCTTGTCTTAAAAGCGCTCCAGATCGCTTTTGAAAATAATAAGCGGACGCTTGCTTATGTGAAGGGGATTTTACGGGATTGGCACGGTAAGGGATATACGAAGGTTATTGAAGTAGAGGAAGCGGCAGCGAAGTTTCGGAAGAAGGATCCGACTGCTATGCATGAGACTGAGAAGTTTCTAGAGGAGTGTGAAGAGTGGAAGAAAAACGTGCCATCTGAAGAAGAGCTGCAGAAGTTCCTCAAGGAAGAGGGCTGGCGGCCATGAGCATTCAAAATATTGAGGCCGAACAGACGGTATTAGGGTCCTTGCTGCTTGATGGTGAACTGATTAAGGAGTGTAGGCTGACCGATCAGCACTTTTCTACGGCTGTGCATCAAGCTATCTTTAAGTTGATTCGGAAAATAGAGGAGGAAGGACAGCCGCTGGATCTTGTTGCGCTTGTTTCAAAAATGGAACCTGCTTTTTTGGCGCAAATTGGTGGTATGGAATACCTTGTAAATATAATTGAGAGTGTGCCTACTACTGCTAATTTCTCCTATTATGAGGGGCTTGTTCGGAATGCCTGGAAAATGAATCAGGCGGGAAGTATGGCGCACAGCATGTGTGAACGGCTTCTTGCGGAGAAGGATGAGAAAGTAATCGGAGAGACGATTACAAGACTTTGTGAACTGGAAGAGGTGGATTGCACACTTGATTTTGATTTGAAGGATACGTTAGTCGATCTTTATGAAGAGCTGCATCAAGATACAGAAGAACTTACTGGTATTGAGACAGGTTTTTCAGCTTTAAATAAGATGACGTGTGGTCTGCAGGAAGGGGATTTTGTTGTGATTGGGGCACGGCCTTCGATGGGAAAGACGGCGTTTGCCTTAAACATTGCGCTTCATGCGGCGAAATCGGATGCGGCAGTTGGATTGTTTTCTCTGGAGATGAGCAACAAGCAACTATTGAAACGAATGGTTTCTTGCTTGGGTGAGGTATCTGGGAAAAGGCTGAAAAATCCGAAGCATCGTTTTACGATAGAGGACTGGGGGAAAACGAGCCGGACATTTGCAGAAATTGGGGATCTGCTGCTAGAGATTTATGATAAGGCAGGCGTTACAACGCAGGAGATTTGGGTGCAAGTGCGGAAGCTGAAACGGAAGTATGAGGATAAAAAGTTGCTTGTGATTATTGATTACTTGCAGCTCATTACAGGTGATTCGAAATATCGGGGAAACAGGTTTCAAGAAATGAGTGAAATTTCTCGTAAGCTGAAGCTCATGGCACGTGATTTAAACGTGTGCGTCGTAGCGCTGTCGCAATTGTCTCGTGGGGTAGAGTCACGTCAAGATAAGCGTCCGCTTTTGTCTGACTTAAGGGAGACGGGGCAGATTGAGCAGGATGCGGATGTCATTATGCTGATGTATCGGGATGATTATTATGATAAGGAGACGGAGAATAAAGATGTGACAGAAATTCAGATAGCGAAGCATCGGAACGGGCCTATTGGAGGGATGAAGCTAAGGTTTTTGAAGGAGTTTGGGAAGTTTGTAGAGGATGGTTAAAAATAGCCTGGTGAGTTCCATACCTAAAATAATCTTGATTCTTTTTTAGACGGTTTGGATAAGATTAAGAGGTTGCTAGTCAAAAATTTCTTCAAGCAGTAGGGAATGTAATTATTAGGAATATAAAAAAGACACTTCATCGAGTGTCTTTTTACTGAAATGATATTTTTATCCCGCTATTCGCGGGCAGAAAGACCCCCACCTTAAAATTCAGCGAAAGCAAAGAAGTTAGGCGGGGGATCAACTGCCCGTAAAAGCCCGATTCGTGAGGGCTAATAATCAGTGGGGGATGAAGAAAACCCCCACTGATTAAAGTTTTACTTTATATTGAGAGTTTATTTTTTGAATGTAACAATTCGTGAATGTAAGGAAAAGAAAATGGTAAGCTTATACACCTTTTGCTTGCAAAAAATATCCATCTGCACGAAAATAAAAGAGGTAATAGTTGTAAAAAATGTTATAAAATCCAATCGGTCTCTTTTTAGTGAAATCTCCCCTATCAATAAAGCTTAAAACAGCCTTATTCAAAGGAGTTTTTTTATACTTTTCTTGCTTAGGGGAGATCATATTAGTTCTGAAAGAATGTATGGTAGTCTTTTTTATCCCGCTATTCGCGGGCAGAAAGACCCCCACCTCAAAATTCAGCGAAAGCAAAGAAGTTAGGTGGGGGATCAACTGCCCGTAAAAGCCCGATTCGTGAGGGCTAATAATCAGTGGGGGATGAAGAAAACCCCCACTGATTAAAGTTTCACTTTATCTTTTAATCTTGTTTCATGACAGTATTAATATTTGAAGACAACGATAGAGTATTCATATATAACGAACCGAAGAAAGGAAACTAAATATGAGGATGAGTACGATGAAAAAAATGATTGGTTTAATCTTCTTAGGTATAGTACTAATCGTTTTTGTTCTTTACTATCAGAATCATTTTAATTCAGATCGAGAAGAGAAGATATACGTTGAGAATTTCAAAGGGGATAATGATTCTGATAAAATTCAATCAGCGATCAATCAAGCAAAGGATAATAAAATAAAGACTGTTTTGCTTGATGACAAAAAGTACAAGATTACTTCCCCTATCGTTGTGAAGCAAGGTGTTAAGTTGTTATTCGGGTATGGAACACAGTTTATTGTTGATGGTGACTTCAGGGTGATTGAACTTGAGAAGAATGCTTCAATTGAAGGGGCCTATATTGCCATTGATGATGCGAATTTTAATTCGGAAGTGATCTATTTAGATGGTAAACATAAATATTATAATACTTGGAACAAAACACATATAAAGGATATAAATATCATCAATTGGTCTGAAACGAACAAGGGGACAGGGATATCGTTATACGCTGGTGGAAGAGAACATGAGATTTCTTTTGTTAACTTCGAAAACGTTAAGGTAGTAGGAATGAAGAATGGAGTAAAGTTAAAAGTGGATAAACCGGATTCTGGATATGCTTGGATAAATGCTAATCGGTTTCTGAACTTTTCTTTAGAGGATTGTGTAAACATGATTTACATGGATAGTCATTCAACGATACCGAATGAGGCTAGTGGGAATCAATTTACCAATTTACAGATACAACCTTCAAGCAAAACAAAAAGTGTTTTGACGGTGAGCGGGCAACATAATGAGTTTCATGGGATGTTGTGGGATTTGAACCAAATCAATCATGGAAACACTATTGTTGAGCTTACGGATAAGAGTATGGATACGACCATTGATATTTCTTCTATGCCTACGAGCAGAATCTCTGATAGGGGACAAGCAAATAAAGTGAAGCAGTAACTGTAAGGTTCTCGCAATCGGACATTGCTTTTTTAGGAGGAGCCCCCTAGATTCATGTCGAGACTGCGATAATTATAACGTATAAGTTGAAATTTATCTTCTGGGGGCATGATGATGTGGATTTAATTGTTAGAGTATTTCGTGTTTTTGTATAAGAGGTGATAGCTACGCAAAATTTTTTGAATAGTTAACATTTGAAGATATCGAAGGGGAGCATTTTAATATTTACTAATGGAAGTAAATGAATCTTAATTTGTACTATTTTCATAGTTTAGATGTGCTAATTTGCCCTTGATCATTTATACTCAATCTCCATTTTGTTCCATTTGGAGAAGTCAACGTCACAGCATTCCCTTTTTGAAATTCTAAATCCCCATATAATGTGCCACCAGTAGTTGGAAACCATGAGGAGCCATGCTGTAAAGATGATTTTGCGAATATTCGATTTATCCGAAATCGTTTGTGATCTTGTGTATATTCGCTTAGTGTTAGCTTAACTTTATACAACATTTCTGATCTTACTTCTGAAATCACAGTGTTTCCGACATTAAATGGGAGATTTTTGGCCACTTCCCATGGTCCATTTAGGCTCTGTTGATATTCAATTAAAATACGACTTGGGCTTTCATTCCATCCAAAATAGATACCGATGCAATTCAGCATGTTAATAGGCTGCTTAGAAAAATCTAACTCGATTACAATTGGTTGAGTACTAGGAACATCCACGTAATTCACACTTTGTTCATCGAGCAGGTTAAAACAATTATTAATATGTCCTGCATAAGGGGCTTTTCCAGAAAGTTGGCGCACTGCGTAGCGGACATTTGCATTTACTAATATATCATCTTGATTCCCAGCTAGATGTGCTTTTCCTAATGCAAGAGGAGGAAATATAGGAAGGGATTCTTCATGTGGTGAGGTACACCGATTGTATAGGCCACGATCGAGAATAGATGTGGAAACTTGATTTGAGAATAGGTAGTTATGATGAGAAGTGGAAGAGAATTCGATAACGAGGGGAGCAGCATCCATACGAAAGACGTCCCATATTACTCCTTCAAACATATTATAGGCACCTGAACAGCGGATTACTTTTTTTGTTTGTTTCCGGCATTGAACTTGGATTCCTGCAAAGGTGTTCCCTGAAATTTCGTAAGGTAATGCACCATTTCCTATAATCTCGATACCATACTGACAACCATCTATAAAAATAGAATGGAAGGAGTTTGCATTCATCCAACAAGGATTGTTTATATCCGCAAGCTTTTCTGTTTTTAAATAGATAGCCGTATGAAAGTTTGTGATTTGGATTGAGTATGCTTTAAAGAAACTTATGAAATCCCATGCCTTTTTACAGGATAGATGAATTGCGATACCTTGGTAAGTTGTTGTACGGTTTATAATATTGATATTTGATATAGAAGTATGATTATGAATTTCTATTTGTTGGGCACCAGAAAGGTAAAGAACGGATGAGTTAAAGTTATTATCCACAATTTCAATCGAACCACCAGAGATTGAAGTGTTTTTTTGAAGCTCAAACACTTGGAAATCCCCTTTGACGATTAATGTTACAGTGGGATCCATTTCAAGATGTACATTTGACTTAATAACAATAGGAGAGGATATAGTATATTGTTTCTTCCCGGTGATGACAACTTTGGAATAATTGTTGGCCGCGCAATAATTAATGGCTTCTTGAATAGCTTGGGAATTATCGAGTAAATCTGGACTGGCACCAAAACAATCAATATTAACAACACTTTGATTTTGGCAGTCTTCAGCAAAATTAAGAGGTTCTGTCAACTTATAACACTCCTTATATGTGGGATATTATATAATATGCATGTTTGAAAAAAAGCATATATATAAAAGAAAAAACAAACGATGGCCTCGTTTGTTTTTTAAAATTGATAGGTTTTAAGTGTAGAATGAATCATATTTGAGAGGGAAAAGGATTTTTCTACTTTGTCTCTTGCCGCTTTTCCTAAACATTTTCTGAAGTCTTGATTGTCATGAAGTAACTGGATTTTCTTTGCAAATTCTTTTTCAGAATGATGGGAAATGAGAATGCCGGTTTCATCATCTATAATGGCTTCTTTGATACCACCAACATCTACAGAAATAATAGGTGTTCCAGAAGCCATTGCTTCAAGGACTACCATTGGAAACACTTCTCTTAGGGACGTTAGAAGCAGCAAGTCCATACTGCAAATAAATTCATATGGATTAGATGTATTACCTAAAAGCGTCACCTTATGATTTAACTTGAAATCACGAATCATTTTTTCAATCAAATCCCGTTCAGGTCCATCTCCAGCAATATAAAACATTACGTTACGTACATCTTTTAACTCATTTGCAATTTTTAAAAAAAGTTCATGGTTTTTCTCTTTTGATAATCGGGCTAAAATTCCGATATTGAGGATTTCTTTAGGTTGTATTTGTTGAAAAGAAAAATGTTTTACATCAACACCATTGTAAATCGTTCGAATAAGATCTTTTCTTATACCTAATTGCAGTAATCTCTCTTTCTCGAAGTTACTCACTGCGATAATTTGATTAACATGTTGATTTAACACTTTTTTAAATAGCGCGGGAAACTTTTTTTCAAGTATTGTAACATTATGTTTTGTATAAATTAGCTTAATTTTTCTTCCCGTAATTTTTTTTATTACAATGGAATACAGTAACATTCTGAAACTATTTGCATGGATAACATCAATGTCCAATTTCATCACTTGTTTACTTAATGTATAGAGGTTAGCAGGATGATTTTTTAAACTTAAAGGAATAAAATGATGCTTATTATGAATTTGATGATACAACTCACCTGTGGCAGCTGCTGAATAAAACGTCATGTTTTCATGTTTGAGATAGTTTTCTAATTTGCAAAAATACATCTCAGCGCCACCTGTTATGAGTTTATCGGTTAATAGTAGAATATTGTTCATTTTTTATTTCCCTCCACTGGTCATAGAAGGAGGTCGGTCTCCTCTGTTTTTCTTGTATGCATGATAGGCATATTGACTAAAATAAAAGTTGGTTTTTACAAAGTTTAACTTTTCTTGGTTTCGTAAGAGTTTCCAATATCGGTAGGCAGCTTTTAATTTATTCCTTGAAGTAGAGTTACTTACAATACGATATTTAGATAAAATCTTTTGTAAGCCATAGGCTTGATATCCTAGCCGTAATAATGCTAACCATAGGGCAGTATCTTCAGGCTGGATAACGGGCATTTCAATTTGTTTCAATTGATGCCTATCTAACATCACGGTTAAACAGCCAATCGTCGTATTTCCCAGCAGATATTTATAATCTACAACTTTCGGTGCATTAACTTTAATATTCATTGAATTGCCTTGTTCGTCAATTAAAGAATAAGAGGTAAAAGAAAAAGCAAGATTCCCGTTTTGCATAAAAGCGACTTGTTCTTCTAGTTTAGTAGGTAACCAGAGATCATCGCTGTCTAAAAAGGCAATATAATCTCCTTGAGCTTCTTTTAATGCTATATTTCTAGCTCTAGCGGCGCCAACATTTTGAGTTAAAGTAATAAGTTTAATGCGTGGATCTTTTTCTATATATTGTTTGATGACATGAACGGAGTCATCTGTCGACTTATCATCAACGATAATCATTTCCCAGTTAGAATATGATTGGGCCTGAACGGATTCAATGGTTTCTTTTATAAAAGGGGAGCTGTTATAAGAGGGAGTTATAACAGAAACTAATGATTCGCTATCTTTTTTGGTGTATATCATAAAAACCAGCCTCTTTTCTTTCATATACAGAAATATATTTTAAAGCAATTGCTAAAAAGGAAAAAAGCGCTTCGTTAATCATGAGGGAAAGAGATACCATCTGCAATAAAAAAGCAAAAAGTGTAAGGATAATAAAGGGTTCTTTATTATGCAATTTCGTTTTAAAGAGCTTGATAATGAACAGGAATAAAAAAGAAAGGTAAAAAAGAAAACCAATAATTCCTGCCTCTACTAAGATCTCTAGATATGTATTATGAACATATAGTTTTTCATTATGTTCAAATGCGTAATAATCCGAAAAATTAAAGGCACCGATTCCCAAAAGGGGATGAGACATAAAATAGTTAATCGCCTGTTCCCATAATTCAAATCGACCACTTCCTTTATCAGAAGAAAAGTCATTGATGCGGCTGGAAATGATTTGATTCAAATCAATTTGCATAAAAGAACATGCGGCGTAGATTACAACTAGGCATAACAGAGCAATCAGTATCATTTTTACCTTTTTTAGAAAATCCGCTAATATTATGTATAAAATGACAACGAGTATTAGGGCGACAATACCGCCTCGAGAAAAAGTAAGAAGGTTGGTAATTATACATAAGATGAATCCAAATGAATGCTTAAATCCTTTTAAGTGTGTTAAATAAAAAGAAAAAAACAAGGTATTATAAAAAATGAAGATGTTTGGGTCATCAAGTAGTCCAATTAATCTTGGATAATCTCTATCTAATAGTAATCCGTAAGAGGTGATCTCAACGCCTGTTGGGGATCCCCCAGTTATCTGTAGTCCAATCATGTATAATAACAAACTAATCATGTTAAATAGTATCCCGACATTTGCAATGGAAGCCTCAATAGCAGGAATTGAAGCTTGCTCCAACATATATCTCATGATGAAATAACAAATAAGGACAAGTATTACTCCTAGAATGACGCGAATACTTGATTCTGGATACTGTGAAAAAGCACCACTTAGACAATAGGTAAAATAAAATAAAAGCAATAAAATTTCATAATGATAAAGGGGACGAAAGTAAAAGTCTCGAAAATAAATACAGAAAAAAATGACTAAAAAAATCATATAAATTTTTAATGAAAAACCGATGGACAAATTATATTTACTAAGTGTAATGAAAAATAATAAAAGAAAGACTTCTAAAGTAGAAGTATTTCTTTTAATTTGTAATCTTTCCATTTCCTCGTTGTCTCCCGTCTTTTAAATGGTTAATATTCTGTTGTTTTTTCTTTCTTATAAAATCTTTAATCAAGTCCCGAGTGGCTTGATCAAATAGTAAAACCATCGTAGACATTAAGATAATGGTAGAAAACATGGCTATAAAAGGAAACTTATATAATAAGTAGTGTAATAGGATAAAACTTACCGAAAAGTAGGATCCGTATGGAATAACGACTTTGGTTAATACTGTTTTTCTGATTGGATTAGCTAATATATAACCAATAAATGATACGATTTCCATCGTTAAAACAGAAAAAGCTGCTCCCGCTATTGCATAAGTAACACTCAGATAATAAAAAGACAATAAGCCAATAGAGATGGTTATAAATTGAACCATAGTACGGCGGTTTTGCAGTCCTCTTGTTGTGAGACCATCAGCAATGGCGATATTAAATCCTTGTAAGACAATAATAAAGGATAGTATTTTTAAAGGCTGAACCGCAGATCCCCATTTATCTCCAAATAAAAGCGTGATCAGATAGGGGGATAAATAGAATAAAGCTATTGTCATACACATTCCAATCAAGGACATAAATTTCATTTGCAGGATATTTAATTGTGTATGTTTCTTTACCTCCCCATGACTATAACTCTTAAATAACAGTGGGAAAAATGCACCTGCAATAACCCCTGGTATTTGATAGAGAGCTGAGGGGATTCGGTAAGCTACTGCAAAGAGCCCAACAAGCCCTAAGGGAAGTGTTTTTTCCAATACTAATGGACCTAGTTGAGGAGTCAATATAATAAATAACCCACTCATTAAGAACGGACTAATATTGATCAGTAAATTTTTTTGAAAAGGGAATTTCCATTTAAATTCTATGTTTTTTCTGAGTAAATACAGGCAGTAAATACCCCCGGCTAAATAAGAAAAACCATATAAAAAAGCTGTTACATGTATATTCACTTTTAAGCTTATACACAAAATAGTTAATGTGACTAATACAATGGCCGAGAAGATTTTTATGGATGCAATAAATTGCATTCTTTCAGATAATTGAAAGTAGGTTATTCCTATGCTCTGTAGCACTAGGCCGATGATTAAAGGAATCATTAAACTATACATCATATAAAGAATTTGTTGTTCATGATAAAAGACATGGATACCGAAAGAAAAAATAACAAATGTTAAAAGTAAACATGCCACTCGAACTTTTATATAAGAAAAAAATGTAGCGTCGAGGTTTTCCTTTTTTGCTCCTTCTCGAAGGAACGTATTACTGACTCCCAAATCTGTAAAAAAATGCATGACCATGGAAAGAGCTAGTGCTACACTAAATATTCCATAGTTCTTTGAGTTAAAGTAATTTGCCAATAGTATGAGCGTACCTGCATTTAAAACATTAGCTAAAATCGTGCTGTAAAGTAAGTGGAATATATTTTTAATAATTGAGTTTGTTTTCTTATTCACTTATTTCTCTCCCAATTCACAACTGTAAAGTCACTTAAGTACAGATGTAGGTTCTTTTCCACTAGGTAAAATAGAGTCTTTTTGCTTAAGGTAATAATCATATGTATTCGCAAGACCTTTTTCCAATGCATATATAGGTTGCCAACCTAATTTTTGAATACTCTTTTTATTACAAAGCAAACTTTCTTTGACGTTACCGTTTTTTGCAGGTTGGTGAACTACAAAGTCAGGTTTAAACGCCTTCATCGCTTTTTCTAATGATCTTTCATCTTCTACATTATCAAAGAAAGCTATACCTTTCGAATGGACATTATTTACGGATCCGGTGGATGAGTTATCATACACAGCCAATTCATAATTATTATGAATTCATTTGTCTGCAATATGGGATCCGATAAATCCGAAGCCCCCCGTTACTAGCACTTTCTTCATTTTTTATTCTTCCCTTCAATATTTATCTGGCCCCATTTCCAGTAAATACAATGGCCAATGTTCGACATAAAATCTTGATTTCCATAGCGAATGATCTATGCTGGATATAGTATAAGTCGAACGCTAATTTTTCTTCGGGAGTTAAATCATATCCACCATTCACTTGCGCCAATCCTGTTATTCCAGGCGTTACAAGTAAACGATGTTTAAAATTAGGCAATGACTTATCAAACCTTTTATAGAAATATTCTCTTTCAGGTCTAGGGCCAACGAGTGACATATCTCCTTTTAACACGTTAATAGCTTGAGGGATTTCATCAATTCTAGTTTTTCTTATAAACGCACCTATTCTTGTAACCCTAGGGTCCTCTTTACTTGCCCACTGAGGACCGTTTTTTTCAGCATCTAAAAACATGGAGCGTAACTTTATTAATTTAAAATCTTTTCCGTTTTTTCCTAGACGCTGTTGATAAAAGAAGGGAGAACCGGTTGATTCAATTGGGATAAGGATGCAAAAAAGAACTAAAATGGGTGATAAAAGTAACAGCATGAAAAGCGAAACAACAAAATCTATAAGTCGTTTAACAAGAAGGTAGGATGAAGTTGATAGAGGTTTTACTTGTATTTCTACCTGACTATCAATCTTTATTTTTGGGTCCAAAAGTTACCCCCCTTTATGAAATAATGACTGCACCGAGTATTTCACATTTGTTATGTTCGAGTTGCTTTCTTGCATTTGCAATTCTTTCTGACTTATCACGGCCTTCCTGTATCATTAAAACAACGCCATCACAATGTTTTGCGACAATTTGTGCATCTGGTGCGTTTAGGAAATCGGATGTGTGAAATAGAATGATATCAAAATGCTCTTTCCACTCCTCAATTAGGACTGGGAAAGTCTCTAATGTTAACAATGTCATTGGCTCATAAAGGTCTTCACCTGTAGATAAACAAGATAGATAATCCGTTATTTTTATTGTAGTATCTTTATTTTGCTCTCTTAAGAGTAAGTTGATTAGACCAAATGAATGATCGATATTAAACACATGATGTAAAGAAGGTTGACGCAGATTCGCATCCACTACCAACACTCGTTTTCGTTGTTCTGAAAAAGCTAGGGCCAAATAAGCAGTAGCATTGGTTATATTTTGTGTTTGTGCAAGTGAAGAAATCATTAATATTGGCTTTTCCTTTTGAAGGTTTAGCTCAATATTGTTACATATGCTATAAAACCGTTCTTTGATGGTGATATCGTATGGGTTAAAGAAATATTTCCTCTTAAATTTGATAGTCATTATGTTCACCTCGTTTCATAGAAGGTAAGCTTTTATAAGCTGTTTTTTGTTTGTTTTTTCTTTTTTTGGTATTTAAGTTCACTCTTCCTAATAATGGGAGGCCGAGATGTTCGAGTTCACGATTGTTGTAAGTTGAATTATCAAAGTGTTCCCGTAGAATTGCCAAGCCAATTCCGGCAAAAAGGCTGATTATGATTGAAATGGCTATAATGAATTTAGGTTTTGGAAAAAGTAGTTCAGCTTCTTCTGTTGTCACGGAATTATTAAGAATATTAAGTCGGTTTTCATTTGCATAGTTTTTAAATTTAGATATGGATTGATTTACGACAGATTGTGCAATTTTTTTAGCTAATTGTGGATTAGAATCTTTCACTGAAATCGTAATAATCTGTGAATCATTTCTATTGGTAACGGAAACCTGTTTAAGTAAATCATAGCTTGAGCGGGTCAGGTTTAACTCGTCTTTTACGCCTATCATGATATATGGGCTTTTTATAATATCCATATATGAAAGAGCTAGCTGTTTGTTATCTTGCACTCTATTTACTGGATTTTCCTCTTTTTCTACGCCTAAAGATCCAGCAAGAACTTGGGTGGAATACTGATAAGTCGGTTTCATAAGGTACATGGATGAAATAATAATGAACCCGCTAGTACAAATTGTCGTAAGTATAATGATTAAGAGTCGCCTTTTTAAAATTTGTATAAACTCTTTTATCTTTACTTTTTCATTCATCTAGTTCACCACTCTTTCAATTTAATAGTAGAGTTTTGGCGTGATTTTCCGAATGGGAATTATCACCTTTGATTTTGAAAAGGTCCTTATAACATTTATACTAGGGTGAAAAAATTATAAACCTAGCACCTGAACAAAAATTGAACAGAATTCTTCTTCCTAAATTTTTACTATGTAGGGAATAGCCACATCGTCATCAAGCTAAGAGTGCCAAGAGGGTATATGTGAGTATGTTTTTTGAAATTTCTATAACTACAAGAAAGGTGTGCATAACAAATAAATTAATCGAATGGATACTTAAATAAAGAAGTCGATCATTATGCTATTGTTCTTATAAATTTAAATAATAAGTGTTTTTTCTGAAAATTTATGGTAATATTTTGATATAAATTGTATTTTATTGAAAAAAATAGAATTTTTAGGCAGATTCAACTCTTCATGAATTTATTTATAAATCCACAAATGTATTACATAAATGTATGAATTAAAATGTTTGGTTTTTTATATGAAGCTTTATAATCTTATCTAGTTAAAAGGAGAATATAATGAATCATTCTATGGATATACAATATTTGTGTGATATTTTATATAAAACATTTCAAATATCTATTCAATTTTTATCTGCAGATGAAAAAATCTTATATAAATCTACTTCTAATGATATTTGCAGTCCTTTTTATTCTTCTAAGGAAGAACAGCTTAGTGAGCTTTTTCAAGAAAATGATCTCTATAATTTTCCGCTTATGAGAGGAAACAGTTATCTAGAAAATTTCGTTTTCATTCGCATAGTAGATCATGAATATATAAAAGGAACCTTTGTTATTGGACCTTCTACATATCCAAAGGTATCAGAAGATATGGCCATTAGACTTATGAATGAATTTGGGGAAAATGCTAGAATACGAGACGGAATTGAATACTATCATTCCATACCTGTGATAAAAAAAATAACTTTAATTGATATAGGAATTTTATTGCATTACATGATTTTTAAAGAAAAGTTAGATGTAAGTGCTGTTTGGAGAGAAAATAAGTTATTGGAGAAAACTCCCTATGAAATTGCGAATCCTGACTTATATATTTCAGCCCGTCGTCAAAATAATCCTAATCATTACGATATAGCATTAGAACGGAAATTTTTCACAAGCATTAAAGAAGGAGACAAAGAAAAATTAATAAAATATGCATATGCATTCCCGCAAGAAGATGCTGCAATTTCATCAAAAAGGAATCAACTAAGAAATCAAAAAAATAATGGAATTATGGCCATTACTTTAGCTACTCGTTATGCAATAGAGGGGAATCTCCCGCCAGAAATTGCTTTTTCGCTTAGTTCTCTCTATATGGAGACCATTGAACAACTAGATAACATGTATTCTGTCAATCGATTAATTGAGGACGCTTTATGCGCTTTTGCTGATCGCGTTAAAGAATATTGTATTCAAAGATATTCGAATACAATTACTACATGTTTAAATCATATTAGCAAAAACATTTACCATGAAATATCTCTCAATAATCTCGCTACGCTGCTTGACATTAATCCTACTTATTTATCTAAATTGTTTAAAAAAGAAGTAGGAACTCCTTTAAGTGAATATATTCAAAGGGAACGAGTAGAAGAAGCAAAAAAACTATTAACATTAACTACATATCCATTATCAGATATTTGTGCTTGGCTTAACTTTTATGATCAAAGTTATTTCACAAGAGTTTTCAAAAAAATATGTAACATGACTCCTAGACAATATCGTGAAAAGCATACTGTGATATAGGCTTGATATCTTAACAGCTAGGTGAGATATGTGTAATACTTATGCATATATATAGAATGCGATAGCTAAGAAACTTTTGTATTTTCATATTTCCCTTCTTAGCGAGGATAAAATGAATGTTCGGAATAAAAAAGAATTCCTTAGGGGGATTCTCTTTTATTTTTTATAGAGCTCGTTGACTCCAGTATAAAGCCTAACTAAAGGTGCAGTTTTAATTATTTTGCCTAACAAAGATATGTCATATGATTTGTATTTACTCATGTTAAATCTTTCTGATTCTACATACCATTTGAATGATCGGGTGAAATTCTCAATATTGTTCTTTGTTTATTTGTCTATTAAAAAATAATCATTTTGTATTTTCATTTATTACCAATTCATGTTATGTTTGGTAGAATAAAATATTTTGTGTAAATACATTTATCTTGCGAATAGGAAAAATATAGGGGGATTTACGACTCAACAAATTAAGAGAAAAGTACCCTTCTTTAATGAATGAGAGTGCACTACAAATGAATTTATATAGGAAACCGGAAAAGTATAAAAGTTTTTACAAGAAAGAGGAGATGTACCAATTTTATTCGCATGTGTAGGGAGACATAGCGAATAATCGAAATGACTGCTACCAACGAATAATCGATACAAAATATGGGAAAATGTAAGATTTAGCTGTTCCTCGTAATTGAAACGAAGACTTTCAAACGTAAGCATTCGCCCCATATCACCGTAGAGATGGGTGGCTAGTATTCGTATGTATCAAAGTGAAATGAGTACATATAGAACGCATTTTAGAACTCCATTATTCTCCTGCAACTGTAAGTAACATTATAATTCTGTAAACAACAAGATTGAAGTCACCTTGTATTTTAATAAAAATCTTTTTAGTAGGTGTAATATGATGAAAAGATATGAGGAGTTTGACTCTCTAAGGGGATTAGCAGCACTTCTTGTAATAATCGGGCATCATATGATGCTATTGCCTGCGTATGAAAATTATCAGTATGAGTTAAACAGTCCCTTCATAATTTATTTATTCAAGGAAACTCCTTTACGTCTTTTTTTTAGTAGCGGCAACGAATCTGTTATTCTCTTTTTTGTATTGAGTGGTTTTGTTTTGTATTTATCTATTAATAATGAGAAATTTCATTATGATACATACATAATAAAACGGATTTGCCGAATTTATATACCATATTTAGTAGCAATCAGCATTTCTATTATTGCTAAAATGCTTTTTAGTCGTAATGATATGCCATTTATTAGTGATTGGTTTAGTAAATCATGGACCACTGCAGATACACTAACTTTATTATTACAACATCTTGTTTTTATCGGTGAGTATAACACAGACACATATAACAATGTTATATGGTCTCTTGTTCATGAAATGAGAATTTCGATTGTATTTCCATTTCTGACTTTCTTTTTTATAGGCAAAAGGCTCAGATGTTCCTTACTGTGGTTTATTGTTTTAAGTTTTTCTTCGACTATGGGGGTATATTTGTTTAACTCTAGTGGAAGCATAACTAGTGTTTTTTTAAGTTTTCACTATATCACTCTTTTTTTTATGGGAGCTCTATTAGCCAAGTATCGTTCTTTAATTTTTCATTACGCTTTAAATATGAAAAAAGTGGTAAAAATTGCATTGTTGCTGATTGCGATTATTTGTTTTATGTATGAAGGAATGATTGGCGAAGTAGATTTTTTGAACAATTATATATTGAGAGACTACGTTGTCTCATTTGGGGTTTGTATAGTAATGATTATGAGTGTCGCTTCATGGACATTGAGTGCGTTATTAAGAACGAAAGTATTTATTTTTCTTGGAAAGATTTCTTATAGTCTTTATTTATATCATCTTGTTTCCTTATTCTCAGTTATGTATTTATTTTATGATAAACTACCTACCATACTAATAGTGTTTCTTTCCTTTTCTCTTTCTTTTTTACTATCTTCATTGGGGTATCTATTTATTGAAAAACCCTGCATAAACCTTGGGCGGTATTTAACTAGGAAAGGAAAGGATGAAGAAAAATATAGTCGTTCTTTATAAGATTCTTCAGTAAAATGTTTCTTCTCGTTGATTATCAACAAACAAATTTCAAGGTGGATAACAGGGTATTAGCAAAAGATTTTATCTTTAAAGTAGCAGCAAGAAAATCTATAGAAATCCCAAATTCCTATCAAAAAAGAAAAAGGAGACTTACCTTACAAGATTCAAAACTTTGATGGTAAACAAGGGAGTGAATTTTGGTTTACTCTCCCGTTACATCCGAAACGAAATAAGATGATTGCAAGACTTTTGTAACATTTATGAAAGAGAATTGAAAGATTTGTATAATAAGATAAATATATCGAAGGTGATTTTATTTTCATCTGAAGTAAAAAGTATAAGCAATGTACAGTATAATCTTCTGCCTTATAGTTTCATCTACCTCAACAAGTGAAATTAAAACAGATGATTTACAATGAATTCGCTCAGATATGCTAGAAAAATAAGCTTGAGCGCCCCCTTCCCCTTATTTTTGAAATCACTTTGTAAGAATGACATAGAATTCATATTCTATGTCATTTTTCGTGTAATTGGGTTACGACAACATCGCTATCAAACTAACGGGAAGTGAATAATAACATATTCTTAAAATTGCCTTCAGCTTCAAAAGAAACCGATTCTGTTGCGAAAATGTTAATGCCGGGGTAGCACCGCATGCCCATCAAGCTAATATAGTGAAAAGAAATGTGTTACTTATAAGCAAATTATATTTATCTTCACTAACCAGAATTATGTAAAAAAATTAGCCGATTCCTTAATCGCACAGGGAATCAGCTAATTTGTGTCCAAATAGTATCTAAACGTACGCTAAGGAATTTTTCAGTTGAAAAACTTGGTTCTACTGTACGTTAAGAAGGTTCCATAAACGATTTTTAATGTTTGTTATGGTACTTTTTTTTGTAATGAGTTTTAGAACCGGTTTTTGAGCGTATTTCTGTCAGTTCCGTTAAAAATAAATAAAGTACCATAAACGGTCGTTTTTAGGAACAATCATTTTTTTAGCTACCCCTTTAATGTTTACTTCTTTCATTAGCCTCGATCAAATGATTGAAAATTCTTATAATACAATATATACTTTTATTATCTTGAGAAAAGGGAGATAAGCCTATGTTAACGAGCATTGCAGTAGATGTTTTAAAAAAACTAAAGGAACAAAAAAACGTCGCAGGGGTACAGTAAAATAACCCTTACTGCATACCCCTGCGTATTAATTGGGGGATATTAATTTGATTAAGCAATATAGTAAAAGATTTTTAACAGGAAATAAAGTCACTCTACGAAAAATAACAAAAGAGGATTACGGAAACTACTTTAACATTGAAGATATAATGGAGAGCCGGTTATTAATGAATGATGGAATACCATTTCCTCCTACCGAACGTGACCATGAAAAATTTCTTAATGAAATAAGTTCTGATAAAGAGGATTACATGTTTGGGATTGAACTTAAAGATGAAAAAATCTTTATTGGGACAATAGCTGTTTACTTAGTGAACTGGAAGAATGGTACTTGTCACGTTGGCGTTTCAATAGGTCCTGAATATCAAGGGAAAGGTTATGGAACTGATTCAATGCAAATACTGGTTGACTTTATTTTCAATTATATGAATGTAAATAAAGTCAAGCTCCAAGTGTTTAGTTACAACAAAAGAGCTATCGCTTCTTATGAAAAATGCGGATTTTCCGTAGAAGGGAATTTAAAAGAAGAATTATTTAGGTTCGGTAGTTACCATGACATTCATATTATGGGGTTACTT
>NZ_CATKPV010000072.1:0-28391 GCF_949768135.1 Bacillus sp. IT-79MI2
ACATATCGGCATATATCTTAAACACAATAGATATGTGAAAGGGTGAGAGTGTGATTTCATCATATTCAGTAAGATATATTTTAATAACGGGTAATACTTTTATAAAAAAAGTAATCACTGTATATGCATCCTCTGAGTTCTTTGCTATTGAAAAAATCAAAAAAGAATTAGCACGCCGTTTTTCTAACCCTACAAAAATTGAAGTCTATACGGTATAGATACTTAAAAATAATTAAAAGGAAAGGGATGGAACAATATCAATTTCATCCCTTTTTCTTTTGATTTATTATATATTAATTACATATTAAAATTCATCTTCACCAATTAAATTCCCCGCATCCTTATCCTTGATTAAACGTTGCTTTAAATAATTTTCTTTTGTCGTTCTATCATCTTTATGACCTACTGCGGCTGCGATAAGATGCGGTGGTAACTCTTTGTAATCGTACAAGTACTGTACATAAAAGTGTCTAAAGAAGTGAGGCGTTATTCTAATATCTTTCGTAAACGGTAGCTCCGTATCCTTAATAATCTTTGTAATGTACTGAGATAAATAATTTTCTCGATATGCTGTATGATTTTTGGTTTGAAAGATGGTACCACCATTCTTATTACCTATATTAATAGGAAGTCGTCGACGTACACGAAAGGCAACAATACGATGAAAAATCTCCTTATTAATAGAAACAATTCTTTCACTATCCCCCTTTGTATCTACGGTCAAGTAATACCGGTCACGTATTGAATCAAATTCAAGATCTTCCCACTTCGCATGAGCAACTTCTGCAACACGTAACCCCGTTGTCGCAAGAATAGATAATAAAGCATAATTAATCTCGTTATCCTGGTAATAGCGAAGTAACTGCTTTACTTCTTCATAAGATAAATCTCTCTTTGGTTTATGGTGCTTGCCCACTGTGGTGCTCAATACTTCTACATGAATTGGCTCTTGAATATATCCGATTTCATATAGCCATTTTAAATAGGATCGAATTACACCTAATTTTCTACTTATAGTTGATGGTTTGTATTTCTCCTTGGATTGATAGGAAATAGCCTCCTCCGACAACCACCTCTGATAGTTACGAACATGACGCTTTCGTAGATTCCTCCATACACGACCATCTTCATAGTCTTTTACATCTTGTTGCAGAAACTCTGTGCTTTTTTTAATAAAGAAATAGAATTGACTTAGATCACGTGCGTATAAAACACGTGAATTTTCCTTTATCCGTTTTTTCTTATCAAAATGAGTTTGTCGGTTTAAATAGTAGTATAGTATCTCTTCATCAGAAAAACCATCATACGTTTGTCTATCTTCTCGCTCATTATTTTCTTTTCTTTGTTCCGCTTGTTTTAGAATATCTTCGTTCCAAATTGCAATTATATTTGCAAATTCTTGTTTTTGTTTTTCAATAATTTCTAAAGAACTATCCTTATGTAGTGTATTTATTTCAAATTTCATCATATATCAACTCCTAACGGAATTACAATCTATTACTATTATAACCTAAATACATGCAAAACTAGTTGTATAAAGAAATTAAACTTTAATTATTAGTAAACTTATAATACCCATAGAAAAACGCACATTTTCTATGGGTATTATAAGTTTACTTTTTTTCATTCTTGTTTATTCGTTTTATACTATAGTAAAAATGAATTTAATTATAAATTATATCCCGTTATTAGATATCAATTTAAATAGTTTTCTTTTTATTTATGTTATAATAAATTTAAATTATCTATTTTATAAATTATAATTCACATAATATTATTATTTCTTTTATATATAAATGGAATCTTAGGGGGAACATAAATGCTTAGTACATATGAAATAAATATGACCACGAATGAAGTAAAAGAGTACTTAGATATTAGTCACTTCACATTTAATAATTTGATGAAACAGGGACAACTAAATCCAATTAATAAGGATACATGGCGTTTAGATGGAAGTTTTTTATTTAAAAGAGAAGAGGTAGAGAAATTAAAAGAAGAACTTGAGATAGAAGGAATTACTCTATATCAAGCAAGCAAAGCGTATTATATCAGTATGTATCAACTCGAAAAATGGATAGAAGCGGGAGAGTTAGCTTGTACTATACAGGAGCATCGTAATCGTAAAACAAAATTTGTAAATGAAGATGACATCCGTGAATTAGTACAACAAATAGAGCGGAAAAATACGATCTATACATACTCACAAAAGCATAATGTAGTATTATTACAAAGGTTTATGAAAGGGAATACGTTAGCACGTATTATCTCGATTCCAAAACGTGGAGATATCATACTTCGTGATGAATTTGGGAATGACATGACATTAGGGGATGCAATAAAAGTAGGATATGAGCCTACCTATGTTTTATCTGATCAACCGCGAAGTCACCATCAAAGATTTGTGAAATTCCGTTTCCCTAAATCTGACCAATTACGAAGTGATATTTTTCGATTTATTGATCTCATATTACAGTATGTGTCTCCGAGAAACTTAAAAATATCAGTAGAAGATGAATTTTGGTATTTTGATATTCGTCAATCTCTAGTATCATTACCATCTGGAATGCAGACCGAATGGATGGATAGTTTAGCACTCTATATAATAGAGGGAAAAATGATACAACGTGTTAATAATAGTGTGTATTTAGATAGTAATACCGTAACAAAGCCGGTAACTCTCACACGTAACGAGTATAAATCTATAATAAAAATTGTAGAAGAAACAAACAGTTCCATCGAAGAATTTATTAAAGATGCAATTCGAGATAAAATTAATCAACACTTACTTAATCAAAAATAAAAAGGTTCCATTTGAACAAATTTTCCTTTGCTATGCTGATCACGGTTCTGGTGCAAATATATGAAGAAGAAGTCACTTCTCAAAAAGAAGGTTTGCTTTCTTTTGAAGCGCTAAAATCCGGATCATATGATTTAATTGTACGCGTGAAGGGTGAAGAAGTGAAAGCGAAAGGAATTCAAATACGTACGAAGCTATGAAAAATCGGCAAGCGGAATGTACCCGCTTGCCATTTCCAGTTGGTTCTGGCACAACACATGCTCATCAATTTAAGAAGTAAACGTTTTCGAAAAAACGCTTCTTCTAGGCCGTCCTCACCATTCACTTCATACCTTCTCTTCCAATCTCTAATCGTCCCAGGATCAACAAAAAATTTAGCAGTAATGTCAGTTATTGAATGATGACCATCTTTATAAAGAGCTAAAATAGCTAATTTTTCAGCTTTAAAATATTTCATTCGAGCCGTAAAAAATACTCCCATTAGATAAACAGATTTTTATTTTTTATCTGTCTACCTAATGGGGAGCATATCAACTTTCTTCAAAATGGATTCTTTTAGTTGCCTGTAAAATACGTGTTTATAAGATGTTTTTTATCAAACTTTATTGAAAACCAATAATTGCTAGTCAGTGGTATGATAAATTGTATAGAAATTTGTACAAATCTCTATACAATTAGTCGCAAATAATTTCGCTTCTCACTTTTCTAGATAACTGCCATTCGATTAAAAATTAACTATTTTTAATCAAAAATCCATAAATTCATGAATTTCCGCTTTTCTCTTTAAAAATATTTTTAGTGCTCCTGGTTCTCTATTAATTAAATCTATATCATGATTAGCCTCTAAAACTAACTCTTTATAGCCCCAGATAAACCTTGTTGTTGTAGTTTTAATGTGACTATGATCACCAAAATAAAATTCTAAAGGAAGTAAAGGATCAGATATTTTAAATAATTCTGCTGTATACCATGATGGTTTATCTTGATTCTTACCTAAAATCAAATACTGTATTTCCTCGTTTTCTAATAAGCTAATACCATATACCATATATTCACAATTCAAATCCAAATTAAATTTCATATCTTTCGTATAACCAATCTCAATTAATTTATCTGAAAGGTGTTCTCCCGTATTACTTATACATACTATTTTCATCAAAAATCTCTCCTACTCTTTATTAATCTTTAAATTTAAAATCATCAAATTCACCAGTCTTTATATTCTTAACATAATGAATTTCAACCCCATTTACATTATGAGCGGTTCTAGTGCAAAAAATCTATAAAACTTGGACATACTGATACTATTACTCTAAAAAAGGTGCGTGGTTAATATGGAAAAGCGAAATTTATTCAAGTGGAAGCATTATCATCATGATATTATTTTGCAAACAGTAAGATAGTACCTATGGTACAACTTGAGCTTTCGGGTTCTGTTGCAAAGTTACCCAAAACATAGAGAATCTAGGGTTGCATCGTTAAATGGTTATACAACCATTAATAATTCCTGTAATTCGTTACTACACCGAAAAGGCGGAGCCTATTTGAAGACTTCGCCTTTGTTTGTATAGGGCATGAATGGTTTCAATACCTTTTATTGTACGAGAAGCATGCCGGAGAGTTTGAAATCATGATGACCTAGCAAAACGACGTTTCACATGTCGGTGGTCTTGTTCTATACGATTATTCATATGTTTAACGGTACAATGAACGGTGCTTTTGTAAAATCCTTTCTCCTTTAACTTTTTAAATGCACAAAGTACGCTGGCACCTTATCCGTTGTCAGAACTGTTGGTTCCCCAAAAGTTTTAACCAATCTTTTCATAAAGGCATATGCCGCCTGATTATCTCGCTTTTTACGAAGTTGAATATCAAGCGTATGGCCTTCTTTATCAATCACACGATATAAATAACACCATTTTCCTTTGACTTTTATATAGGTTTCATCCAGTTTCCAAGATAAGTGTACGTTCTTCTTTTTCTTCTTCCATATTTGATAGATCAAGTTACCATATTCATGAACCCAGCGCATGATGGTTGTTGGGTGAACAGACACCCCACGTTCCTTCAGTATTTCAGTTACATCGCGATAGCTTAAAGAAAAACGACAATAGTAGCTTGTTTGAATTGTTTTCCTTTAAAATATCTCGCTCCCGTTCATCTTTTTCCAAAGTGTACTTGAGTTTCGAAAACTTTGCAACAGAACCCAACGTACGTACTTCATGATGATTTATTCACGCTTTAGATTGGTTTCCACTCAAAATTAATGAATCAAAAAAGCTCTTTGCCACGTGCAATTTGAATATACAGTAGAAAGAAGCGGTAATATTATACCAATCGTCCCATCAATTAAGCCTATTTTTGTATTAGGTTTCAATTCGCCTTTAATTAAGAAATATTCGAAATCATAAAAATGTAGTGGAGCATTTACATCATAATACTTTAAAATTTCTAAAACCAATTGATCCCTGTATAATTCTAAACTATTATCATTTGATGCTTTCCACATTTCTTGTGTTAAAGACAATAATCCTGCATATCCATGACAAAATGTTGGTGAAACTACTTTCCATTTATCTTGAGAACGTTGAAAAGTAGATTTACATAAGATTAAAGCTTCTGATTTCCAGTCTTCTCTTTTACATATGTTCCCAGATATCCACAATGTTCGTGCAACTCCCGGCGATCCATAACACCAAGCATCCCTATGATTAAATCCATCGGTATAAGTATCTATTATATGATCTTCAAATTTAATTACATTAGGAATAAACTTTATTCCTTCATCTTCTTGAATCCAATTTATTAACCATGTTGCAATTTTCTCTATTGCTTTATATTGACCAGATACTACTAAACCATGTTGTGCAGCTATAGATAAAAAAGCTAAAACTCCAGCAATACCATGTGATAACCCACAATTAAAATTTCCACTTGGGTATATTTTTTTCTCGTCCTCTAAAAATAAATTTTCTCTAGAAATATGCCATGGTTGAGATGAGGGATTACTCAGTTGTTTGTAATTTACAAATTGAACCATATAATTAATGATGTCTTTTACACAACGATACAATTGAGGTTGTTCCGAAAAGACAAGTAAACATCTTCCAATCCCGGCCCATCCACTTATAATGTCATAATCATCTATTTTTACACCACTTTGTATTCTTTTGAATGAATCTTGTAAGACTGCTGGATAATGCTCTAAAAAAATTTTGCTTAATTGTTTTAAAAAAACTTGATATCTACTATTATTTCTTGAACATGCCTCTACACCCATCATAATACCAGCCAAACCATGGAACAAAGATAAAGAATGGAAAGAACCAGTCTGCAAGTGAGCTTGAACACGTTTTAAATATTCAAATGCAACTATATCCCACTCTCCATCAGGATCCATATTATCTAATGCTCCAAGTAACAAACATACTCCTGGATACCCAGAACTAAGAGAATTACTTTTTAATTCTCTTAGTTCTCTATCTACATCGGCCATAATAATACTATCTACTTTAGGTATATCCTTGAAAATTTCAACAGTTGAAAAAATAACATCCCATACTTTTTCTTTTAATTCTTGATTTTGGATCAAAAAAGATTCTGGAACTTGAATCATCTTTCACCTCTAGATAATTATTTTATAAGACGTAATAAATAATACATTTTTATAAAAATAAATTAATGAACTAGCATTTTCGAACCTTCAGAATATACTTCTGCTTGCATGTAATATAATTTAGCGTAAATACCATTTTGTTCTATTAACATTTCGTGATTTCCAAACTCTTTAATTTCACCGTTTTCCATCACAATAATTTTATCTGCAAATTGTACAGAAGAATTTCTATGTGAAATAAATATTCCAATTCGGTTTCGAACAAGTTCTTTAAAACGATTGAATACGTCTTTTTCAGCCTCAGGATCTAAAGCTGAGCTAGGTTCATCTAAAATATACATACTAGCATTTTTAATGATGGCTCTTGAAATAGCTATTTTTTGCCACTGGCCTCCAGATAATTGATGCCCTTCTGAAAACCATTTTCCCAATTGAGTATCTAATTTATTAGGAAGAGATTCTATAACTTCATGTATGCCAGATTGCATAGCAGCATTATTAATTTTCTCATCATCTTTAATATAGCCTATCTTCCCATAAGAAATATTATCTCTTACAGGCAATTCGTATTTCACGAAATCTTGAAATACAACTCCAATTTGTTCTCTTACGCTCTCTATAGAATAAGAGTCCATAGGTTGAGAATTAATAAGGATTTCTCCTTCATAATCATGGTATAGACGAGTTAAAACTTTAACTAAAGTGGATTTTCCAGATCCATTTTTACCAATAATCGCTACGACATCTCCTTTTTTAAAAGTTAAAGAAATATTTTTCAAAACATATGTTTCACTATTAGGATATCTAAAGGATACATTTTTAAATTCTATAGATTCTATATCTCGTAGTTTATTGACAGGATTTTTAGAATCTTCATTTTCTTTAACCTCCAAATAGGAAAATAACTGTTCAATGTATAAATTGCTCTCATACAATGAAAATATTTGATGTAGTAGTGATTGAGATGCCTTTTGGGTAGCAAATAAAGCTTGTATGTAACTAACCATTGTTCCTATCATAATCTCTTTTATAAAAGTAGATAATAAAATGATAAATATTAAGATTCCTACTACAATCAAATTGATAAAGTCAAAAATAAATGTTATTTTTAGTCGTCTTTTTTCTATTGATTTATCAATTTGAAAGAAACCTTTATAAATTCCAGAATACTCTTTGATGATATGAGCACCTAAATTATTCAATTTGATTTCTTTAAAAGTAACATCTTTCGTTAGCAAATAACTCAAATACCATAATTTCCTATTTAGAGGTGCCCTTTCCCATTCAATATCAAATTCCTTTCTTCCCAATTTCAAAAATGATATCGATGAAAAAATGGGAACAATAAGTAGGACTATTACCACCCACCACTTCCAGACAATTAATATAGTAGCTGTGGAAACTAAAGTAACAAAACTGTTGATGATTGATAAAATTTGATTGAAAATTTGGTATGGCCTATAATCTACTTCTCTTTGCGCTCTCTGTAGCTGGTCATAAATAACATCATTTTCGAAATCCGCCAATGTTAACGTTGAAGATTTTTCCATTAACAGTACGTTAACTGAATAGGATAATTTCACTTTATATATTGCTTCATAATAATTTAAAAATTGTTCTATTAATAGTTGAAATAAATATATACTAATTAAAACAACTAAAGAAATTAGAACAATATTTAATCCTTGTTCCCAACCAATTGCAATACTGTTTATTAAGAACTGATTTCCTAATAAAAGCAAAGCAGGAAAAGTACCTGCCATTATATTTAAAAGCATGATAAAAATAATTAATTTTTTATCAACCTTCCATAATAACTTGAAAATTTTTGGCCAATATTTAAAAGAACCTAATATTTCTTTTAAACTTAGATTGGTATTCCAATTCACTTCAATCTCTCCCTTGCGTACCTGAGATTATGAAGCACATGTCTAACCAATGTCATTACCTTAGTTTCTAGTTCCCTATCAATTCCTAATAAACGATTAAGGTGAAGATGAATTATACTTAGTAGTATATCTTCTCTTGTATTATATAACTCTCCCTGTTTTTCCACTTCCATCATACGGTTGTTGAAAGTTTGGATAGCTTCTTTTCGCATTTGTAAAATAGTGAGAATTTGAGATTCATTTTTAATATCCCTTAATCCCTTCCAATTATCAAAAGAATTTCCTATTTGGAGATACTTGTCTCGTTTTTCTCTAAATTCTTTTGTATAATTTTTATAAGAAGTAACATTATTAATTAATTCTAACTGCTTTTCAAAATGGATATTAAAACACTCAAGATAATGAATTACACTTATTATTGAAATTTCCTCAAGTGATAAAGAAGTTTCATCATTATTGATAAGTCGTAAAATATCCTCTACACAAAGGCTATCGTAATAAAAGAGTGATTCTGCTAAACCTATGAGTTTCGGTCCTCCATACCTCTCCACTTCTCGTTCATATGTAGATATTTCAGCTATCAACAATAAACCAATTTTATTTAAGGACAGAAACCATTGATTTAAGGTATAAAGCATATTTCCTTTACTAAAATCACCAGATAAACGTAATCGAATATGTTTTTTTGGATCTGCATAGCGCATAAAAAAGTAGTTATCTATATCACCATTTCCCACTAAATTTGTACAAAATTGATGAATATGATTATAAATTAACTCTTCATCTCTCGTTGAATCATTGTATAATTTAATGAATAACCAGTCGCTACCAGGAAATTTTTTGATACATTCGCTATTAGTACTAATTGGTGGCAACTTCCCAATCGATAAAGTTGAATACAAACTATTTATTTTTTTGTTTTTAACTAATGGGAAAACATATTCTATATTATAAGAGGAACCTTCAACATCTTCCTCCCACCGTTTTAATGTGTTTGATTCTTGTTCTATTAAGGTAATTCTTTCATTTTCTTGTAAAGTTCTCGACTGAATATATAGCTCTTTTATATGGATTGGATTGTAAATATCAAGCAAAATTCGGTTATCGGAAACAGCTTGATATACCCATCTTGGCATCTTCCATTCTGCTGCCCAAGCATAAAATGTTGTTTTCCATTTCTCAAAAGAAGCCTCCTTTGGTAACTTGAGCACTTCATTATTTACATTCCACCTTGCTAATGATAGTACAGACTTCCCTACTGTTATACGTGGTAAGAAAGGAGATGAATTTAACGAATCCCAAAGGAACGGCATACAATCAGAAGTGCCATAACTAGATATTTCAACCAAAAAACGATATATATTGGGTGCTAATGAGATATTTAACATATGGTTTGTTTTTATTTTAAGTTTCTTACCTATAGATTTAGATTTTAAATAGAAATTATTATTTGTAGAACCAACTACTATATCCGACAAAGGAATTGTGTATTTTTCATTTTTAGAAGATTGCGTTCCTATCACAATTTCATACTCCCGAAAATTCCTTGACATAGATACATTTGCTAATTTTCCTGCAGACGGTAAAAAAACAATCTCTGCATAAAGAAATTCAGAATCATTTTTTTCTATATCATAAATTGTTTTATAATTTCTAATAAAATTCTCTTCTTCTAATATATTTAAAAACCTTCCAAAAGTTTTTCCTGCGCCATCTGATATAGCACTTAATCCTGTTACAAATTTAAAATTCCCTCTATCTATCTCACTTGCACTTTCAGCAACAACACTTCCATATATTTCAATGGAATCAGGTATTTTATTTAAAGCCTCTTCTTCTAATATCTCATTAACTAATCCTTCTTGTTTTAAATCAATTTCCATTTTGTTGAATTTTATAGCTTTTAATAATGCAGATAGTAATTTCTCTGAGTATTCCGTTATTTTTCCGTTTTCATCCTGTATTAATGATCTATTACTTGGTGGGAATGTATATGTAGCTGGTGAACCGATTCCCATTTCTTCATCTAAGAGCTCTAATAATGGAACTTCACGATATGTTCCGTATTTTTCTAAAAATTCATTTCTGTATGTATTCAAATGTTTCTTTTGAGGATATTGGTAAGCAAATTTCCATAATACAGATGCAACATTTGCTACTTCTTCACCAACTGATTTACTCAAAAAGATATCTTTATCCTCTAATCTTACATCTATCTGTAGGTTATCTTTAACTGTAATTATCTTTTTCATTTTCTGATTTATTTTCTTAATAACATTTAGACCTTCACCTATATTTTTTTGATTGTAACATGTTATCAATTGATTTAATTGATTTAAATCGTTTTTTAATTCCTCTATTCCTTGAACATGACCTAACTTCTCTAATAGAAATTCAAAAGGTGATTGTATCATTAGAGATGGCCTTAACTCCGTAACTAAATACTCCCGTTCTATCAATTGCAATAATACCGCATGAATCTTTTCTTCTAAAACATTAGGATATTTTTGTTTTAAAGCAAAAATAATTTCATTTAGTTTAATAGGTTCTTTAGCCAACTCTAAAATAAGTTTAACTACAGGAGTTATCCGAATAGATGATGATTCAAAATTAAACAGATTCTCATCTAACACTTCAGTTCTTGAACTATAAGGTATATTTATTCTATCGCCCTTTGCTAAAATAATTGAATTTGCCTGCACTTTAAGTTGCTTCAATACAAAAATATCACTTTCAAGTTTATGTATTAAAGCTAAAAGCCAAGACATATCAGGACGTGTTTGTTTTTTGTGTGAAAAAGGTTTCTCTATGGCAAAAGAGGTGGAAGAATGAAAAGTACCATATGTAATACCGGCGAATAATCCAAATGGTGTGGGCCTTGTAGACATTCGAATTAAATACTTATTTACTGCGTGGATAATTTGTTCCCTTCTTTTTTCATTACTAATGTTCTTTAGGTCAATAATTGAATTATATAGTGAACTACTAGAAACAAAAATTGCCTCTTGAATAAAAGGATCTGAAATTGCACTTTCTAACTTCCCCATCATTTGTTCCAATTCAACATTCTCACTCTTTTTACATTCGAATAGCGTTTTATAGAAATTCAAAGGTAATATAGGTGAACGAACCATGAAAAATTTTAATGGCTCAAACAAATTTTTACTTTTAATTACGGACTTCTTCTTTTCTTTTTTCATTTAAAATCGTACCTTTCTATATTAATTACCAGACTATTGGAAAATAGATTACTTTATTACAGTACGGATTGTTAAAAATAGAATAGTTCCTTAACTACACTCATAAATCATAGATTTTTTAGGTTGGATATTAATTGAATAGTTTTTACTAGGAGATAATAAGATCTAAGAGGAAAAGTATGTATAGTAACTAAAAATCTAATAACTATTAACACTATAAAAACGTTAAATTATTTTCTTTTAGGTGTTTCATGCAATCATCAAGCGTTCAGTATGCTCCATCAAAACTAACTCTTTATAAGTAGTTAGTTTTAATCGGATTACATTCAATATGTTAATTCTAATTTATCACTAATATGATTTATTAATAATGCAATAACCTATTATTTTTATTTATAGAAGGAGTATTCAAAAAAAATGCTCCTTCTATACAATGCTTATTTTTTTAAGTTAAGCTCTACAACCAACTGTATTGGGCTTTGTAACTGCAGTTGTATTTTGCCCACAAACCCCACGACTAGTCATATACCCTATTGTTCTTGCAATTGTCCATTGAGTTGTTCGTGGTGATGGTCCACCTTCTTTATTAGAAGATTGAATTTTTAAGTCTAAATCAAAATCATCTCTACGCATAATAAGCCTCCTAAAATATTTGATATTCACGTGAACAATTAGATAATAACACACGAAAATACAAAATAAAACATTTTTTCCTAAAATTTAGAAAAATGTTTGATTTTGTAATATTTCATCTTATATCCCATTTTTTTAACCAAAATGGAAATAATTATGATACAATCTTATCAGAAATAGATGATAGGAGGAGAATTATCATTAAAATATTTTTAGCTATTATTGGTGCCATTCTTTTGCTCATTATTACTGTTCATCCAGGAGTACCAGATAAAAGTGTACCTATCAAAACGAAATTAGCAGTAATCCTTCCATTAATTTTTATCTCAGGGATAATTTACTTAATTGTATGGTGACTGTTAGGGACCTAATATTTCAAACTATGCTCTTACTTCATCACAGTTTTGTTTTTATTTTGTCAAGAAACTTCATTATCATTCCGATTACAAAAAGGGTAACATTTAATACCAATTTTCTATTTCAACATAATTACATTTTTATCCACATTTAATTGCAACAAGAAGAAAAAGGACACTTATCCCCAAAAAAAAGGTTATTTTATGGGGATTTTTACATCTATTTCAATGCAATCTTGGAATAGACAGACAATAAAATCTAGTATTTAATCTGGGGACTTTACAGTTACGAGAATACTTATTTTGTATGTATAGAGCTCGGCATTAGTTGAATACCGTTATAAATTATTAATCAAAATGATGGAGGTTACACAATGAAAGGTAAGCTTTATTTTTTATTTTTTATTTTAACATCCTATTTTTTATTTATTCCAACCTTTGCCTCAGCTGAAGAAGAACATAATTACTCCATATTATTAAAAGAAAGCACTGATTTTAACAATATTAAGAATGAGTTAAAACAGAGAGGTTTTGAAATTACATATGAAATCCCTGAAATTAAGCTCATACAGGTGAAAGGAACAGATTCGGAAAGTAAAAATCTCAACCTCATAAAGGGAATAGTTAATTACAATGAATCAGTGAACACTAGCAACCCAAAAAGTCTAAATGTTACAGCCTCTTTTTCTAAACAAAATGAAATTCCCACAGAATTATGGGAATACCAATGGGATATGCAAGCTATAACAAACAATGGAGCAAGTTATAACGTTTTTCAGGGATCCACTAATGTAACCGTTGGAATCATAGATTCTGGTATTTTTTCAGACCATCCTGATTTAAAAAATAGCTTACTTCCAGGTTCTAAGAACTTAGTACCAAAAGGTGGGTTAAATGGGACAGAATCAAGTGAGACCGGAGACATCAATCAAATTGATGACATATTAGGACACGGTACAAGTGTAGCTGGACAAATTACCGCAAATGGCTTAATGAAAGGTGCTGCGCCTGGTGTTGGGATAAAAGCTTATAGGGTTTTTGGAAGTAAATCTGCAGAAACAATCTGGGTTATTAAAGCCATTATAGAGGCTGCCAACGATGATATTGATGTTATTAATTTAAGCCTTGGGGATTATCTTCTAAAAAGTGGTTCTTATAGTCACACTGGGAAAAATGATTCAGTAGAAATTGAAGCATATAAACAAGCAATTAATTACGCGTATAAAAAAGGTAGTATCGTAGTCGCGGCTGCTGGGAATGATGGAATAGATGTAAATAATCAAACTAAACTTCATGACGTAGTTAATGCTAACTTAAAACACTCCAATACAACTGTATCTGGAATAATCTTAGATATGCCGGGTGCTTTAACAAACGTAGTTACAGTTGGCTCTATTGGACCTACAGGAGAATTATCCTTATTTTCAAATTACGGTAAAAATTTTATTGATATCATATCTCCAGGCGGAGACTTTAGATTATTAGAACAATATGGTGAAGATAAGTGGATAAAAGATTATTTAATAGAAAAAGAACAAATACTAACAACCAATGTTGATGGGGGATATTATTATGATTCTGGAACATCACTCGCAGCAGCCAAAGTGTCAGGAGCATTAGCTTTAATTGCTGAAAAAAATAAATGGAAAGATCAACCTCATAGAGTAATAAATCATTTATATAAATATAGCACCGTTAATAGTCCGTTAACACCTAGACAAAAGAACTTGGATATATATAAAGCTTTATTTACTCGTGGATAATTGAATTCCACTCAAAAAAAGTTTATTTAGTATAAAAAATACACAATTGGATACTTTCCCTTTTCAGCCTAGAAATTATTAAAATCTCATTGACATGAGTCTATAGTGCTATGTAAATTTAGATATATTTCTGCGTAACACTATAGACTTTAAATGGTTCTGGTGCAAATACTTAGGAAAGATATAAAGAGGCGAAAAATTTCCTAGTGGAATCTAGTCTTAAGCAACAATTCCAAATAGTTGATGGATGAACTTCACTTGATTTTGGACAGACTTGTCCAGTAAAACAAGTTGCCCTTTTTTTACCATATGCATAGCTTCTATTCCAGAAATAATGGATGTAGCTGTGCGAAAGGATTTCAATCCTAACATCGAACAAACTCGCTTTTTAATAAACCGATGATCTTGTTCCACTATGTTATTGAGATATTTCACTTGCCTTAGTTGGATGCCTAATGGCATCTTTTTTTCTTTTCTCAATTCTTCAACTGCTATAGGATAAGCTGAATTCTGGTTCTCTTGCAAAGTTTGAAAAAAGCATAAACAGGTTGGTAAATGAGGAACAATGTTTAGGAAGTAGCTAGTAATTGTTGAAGTTCATTGTACGTTGAAAAGGCGGAGTCTCTTTGAAGACTTCGCCTTTGTTTATATAGGGCATGAATGGTCTCGATACCTTTTATCGTACGTGAAGCATGACGAAGATTTTGAAATCCTGCGGATTTGGCAAAACGTCTCTTTACATGCCTATGATCCTGTTCAATAAGATTGTTTAAATGTTTGATTGTACAATGGATTGTAGTTTGATAAAATCCTTGTTTTCTTAATTTGTTAAATGCACAAAGTAATGCCGGCGCTTTGTCTGTAGTGAGAACTGTTGGTTCTCCAAAATATTTTACTAATCTTTTCATGAAGGCATAGGCAGCCTGATGATCCCGTTTTTTACGAAGTTGAATATCCAATGTGTGTCCATCTTTATCAATTGCACGATAGAGATAACGCCAGTCTCCCTTAACTTTGATATAAGTCTCATCCAAATGCCAAGATAATCGTGCAGATTTATTTTTCACTGTCCAAATTTGATAGATGAGATTGCCATATTCATGAACCCATCGCATGATGGGTGTTTTTGCCCATCCCCCCGAAAAGGGGGAATAAGGGCAAAGTACACTCTATTCTTCTTCAAATGAATTTTCTCGTGCTAACCTGGTTAGAATATCAGCTTCCTTGATGTTCTTAATGATTGCATCCAAATTTACTACAGTTGGGGATTTACTAAATTCATACCGACCATAAAAATTGATATGTTGCCATGCAACCAGTGAAATATACTTTAGTATGTTCATCTCGATACCTTTATCCTGGGATTTCGTTAATAAATTCGATAATATATTCGCATTGTAATAAATAATACAATTGGTGAGTAGCCTACTACATTCATTCCAGATATGCTGATCTTGTTCAGTCTTGAAACGAAGTTTCCCAAAGTTTGCATAAGATACAGACCGACGTAATTTATGATAACTTTCCCCACGGTTTAGCGCCTTTTGAACATTTTGACGTAATGATAGTGAATCAATATATTCTAAAAAATATAGGCTTTTGATGATATTATCATACTCCCATAATGCACGTTTGGTTTGATTTTTTCGTGCATAGGAACTTAACTTTCGAACAATAACATTTTGAGTAGTCGTTTTTAAAGCAAGAGATAACATAATCCGTTTAATATTGTCCCATTCCTTAATAATCAGCTCTTTATTGATTTTCCGTAAAGGTTTGATAAGTAATTCTTCATATTGGTTTGGATGCTGAAAACCGTATAAGTTTCGGGATATTGTTGCATGGATATCCTTATATCTCGGTGCAAACTGATAACCAAATAAATCTAAAATAGCAAAATTCACCTCATTTGTTCCGTGTGTATCTGTAGAATGAATATTAGGTTTAATATCAGTTGTATTATTATATAAAATATCGAATACATAGTGGCTTTCATGCTCATTAGCGCCAATAATTCTTGCTTGAATCGGAATATGGTTGGCCACCATTGTATAAGAGGTAATTCCCTTATTCATTCCAAAATATTTAGAGGAATGACGGGACTGTAGCGTATGAATCTGTGTTTCGAATCTTTGACCGTCGCTACTCGAATGGATGAAATCATCAATATTATAATATTGAACAATAGGAAGTTGACTTGTTGCATTACTAATGCAGTCATTTGCATCTTTTAACGTTTCTAATCGAATAAAATTAGCTGATGTAGTTGCTAATTTTGAAAAATCTATATCAGAAACTTCTCCCATTCTATATAATCCCATATTTGTTCCCCAGGCTATTAAACATGGAATGAGAATATTATAATTTTTATTTTGTTTTGCATAACGTCCTAGGATGTGTTCAAAGTTATCAAGGAAATTGCATTGTTGATTTACAAAATACAGAATACTTCTTATATCAATTTGTGGTAATACATCGAAAAACGAATGATTAACAGGATCTGAAACTCGAGTATATGGAAGTGTCCAAGAGTTATGATTTTCATGCTTTTTCACTTGAATATATTTGTTTTTTCCTGAAATAATCTTTTTATTGATTTCGGTAATACGAGTTTCCAATCTGTTTTCAAGTTCTTTTAAATGTTGTTCTATAGGTTGCTGTAGCGTAGTTAAATGTAAATCTTTAATGAGAGTCTCTTTTTGTTCCCACTTATCTTCATCGATTAAATCATCCTCGAAGCTTCTATACTGTATACTATCTCTACAAAAAATATCTCCTGATTGCAAATGATGCCATAAGGAATAATAAATTAAAAATTCATATCGATCTATTAGTAAACGTTTTGAATGAGACTCATCTTTCGTGTAAAGATAACGTTTGTTACTATTTGTTATAAAGACTTGAGGAATATCTTCGATATCATATTTGGTTAAGGTTTTTCCTTTCGTAAAAACCTCTTTTAGGAAAGTTATTGCATCCATAAGAGAGTCATCCGTACCAGTTGTAACAAAATCAACCATCATAAAAATAGGACGGATTTGTCGTTTAAACTGTAAAGCTAATGTATCAATACGTTCCCAACGGAACGCTTTTTCATCTATTTTCGTATTATCCAGGATTTGATTTGCTAGTTCAGTTAATTTTGGACGGTCTAGGATAGAAAATACACGTTCTTGAATGTCTTTAAATGCGGTATTATCAGAAATGTTTTCATC
Organism: Bacillus sp. IT-79MI2; assembly: GCF_949768135.1. Classification (NCBI taxonomy): domain Bacteria; kingdom Bacillati; phylum Bacillota; class Bacilli; order Caryophanales; family Bacillaceae; genus Bacillus; species Bacillus sp. IT-79MI2. The sequence continues at coordinate 17,473 of NZ_CATKPV010000072.1, forward strand.
TACTATAACTTGTAAAACTTCGCCTACTTTCTTGAAATTCCCCTGATTTTCTGTGTAATAGGTATATACCTGATCTTTAGCAAAGGATAGTATATCATCGTTGTATTTTCTCATTTTATAAATAAAACTATTAATCAAATTATCATTCATTCTTTGATAACGATGACAAATAAAACAAAGTAAATAAATATAAATAAGGGATTCATCAAACCGTTTTAATTTATATACGGAATAATATTCTACTAAAGAAGCGTAGTATTTAATACTTTCATTAGAGATTTTTAGTTTAGGCAAAATTGTATTGGCCAGTTGAAAGAGAGAATGAATGTCTTTCCCACATTCAATTTCACGTTTAATTTCATTCATACTAAAATCTTTAGGTTCATGTTTTATCCGAGTAATCTCATATAATCCAGAAGAATTATATAATAATTCTTTTAAATGCTGTTTATCGGTTTCAGATAGTTGATTTTGTATAATCATTATGAGGCGTTCTTGTTCATATGTAATAGCATTGCCTACAACCTCTTGCATAAAGCTATAACCAGGAATAACAATACGTTTGTTAGTTAAGTAGTGTATTAGCTCACGAAAAATAAAAATAGGTTTACCACTTACAGTCGCAGCCCTACGGGCTTGTTCCTTTAAATCTAGTCGAGACTGTGAGTCACAAAGACGATAATTAAATCGCTTAAGAATAAGTTGTTGTTGATTAAGTCTAGTTTTTTTATCAATGGATCCAAAATCCGAGAATTCAGCACCATTAAAATGGACTTTGAGAATATATTGAATATCTTCTTCCACTTCGCATAAGTTAAATCGAAAAAATAAGTGTTTTGATTTAAAGTATCCAAGTTGAAGAATAAAATAAATCTTAGATTTTATTGAGCGTAATGTATATAATAATTCATTTTCCATTTGAGAAAGGGAAAAATATTGCACACGCTCTTTAGTTGTAAAAAGGGGCCTACTATAAAGTTGATTTATTTCATCTGTTGTTAAAATAGTTAATCGTTTTTGAGTATTCATATTTATTTGTTTTTACATCTCCTTATAGATTATATTTATAATAGGCGTCTTGCCGACAAAACGCGGATATTATACGGTAAGACATTTTTTAGAAGGTAAAACCCTAGCTTTTCTACGCTAAGCGTAAAGTTAGTTAAATAAGTTACCTATACTTAATAATTTAAACCTATGCTAAGCGTTGCAAAAATTAACATATATGCAACACTTGCATTGGGCTTGATTTTTATAGCGTCACAACGTTGCATATATTATGTTGCAAATTAATCTCCAAAAATGATACGATATTTGTAGCAAAACAGAAAAACAGATTTATGCAACGTTGGGAGAGAAAAAATGAATTACGCGTATATTCGAGTGTCAACTCCACAACAAGACTATACATTTCAGAAAAAAGAAATTCTTACATATTGTGAAGCTAACAAAATTGGATTGTTAGAAGAATGTATTTTTGAAGAAAAGCAAAGTGGAAAAAATATGGAGAGAGAGCAATTCCAAATCCTTATGCAGCAACTCAATCCGGAGGACACGCTTATTGTCTATAAATTAGATCGTTTAGGAAGAAATCTTTCTGATATGATTCGTACTCATGAAAATCTGATCAAAAATGATATTGGGATCATTGCTATTAATGATAACATTGATACTCGGAAAAAAGATGACATGACTACTAAAGTAATGGTTACAATCTTATCTCTATTTGCTGATATTGAACGAAGCTATATACTGGACCGAACACAGGCTGGACGTATTAAGTATGTAGAAAATGGCGGGAAATTGGGGAGAACTCCTAAAATCAATAAGTCTAAAACTGATTTGATACTTGAGTTACTTGATCAAGGAAAAACGAAACAGGAAATTGCTGATTTTTTAAATGTTGACAGAACCACTATCTATCGCACATTGAAGCGAAATGGTTATTAAGAAAATTATTCATTACGAGTGCCATCTATACTTCTATAGACTATGTACATTTTTAGAAAAAATCTTTGTTTTTGCCTAAAGACTTTATCATAATAAAAGGAGCTAGATTCTATATCTTAGCTCCCTTATTTGCAAATTATTTAATTATAAAGGCTACGATTGCTAAAAGGATACACACAATCCCACTTAATAATTGTCCTATTCCAGAACTCTGTCCATTAATTAGCAAGTTAAAAAGATTTTTTCTTGTTTGAGTTTTTCCTACGAATGCATCATACTTCTTCATTTTATATACACCAGATGAAATTAATGCTACACCAATAACGATAAGTAATACTTTTAAAGCCACTATATTTACCTCCACTTATTTATTATGATATTGAATTTTTCTCAATCATTTTTTAGTTGTTATTATAATTGTGAACAACACTCGTCTATAATTTCTAAAAAATCATTATCAATTTTTATAAGTTAATTATTACATTTTAATATTAAATAAACTATCTAATAACCTTACACAAAGATGACAGTTCTGTAAGGATAAAAGAAAACAAACATGCTATCTACAAAAGCCTGTTTTTCTTGTTGTTGATAAATATACTTTACTTTTTCCATTTCTCTGTTCTCTTTTACAAGTAAGATCACTAGCAATCCTGTCAATAAGCCTACAAGTAAGACAAATATTGTAACAGCAAGATATTTAAAAATATTAGGCTAATAAGCTTTATGAACCTATATTTTTAATCCAGTCTATAGAAATCTTGCACTAAAAATACAATTGTTATGATAACCATGAGACCATTAACTATAAGAGCTATTACAATCGATAATTCCATAGTAGGTAATAACATAATACATAGTGAAACAATGGATGCAATAAAGGGAACCCCCTGCCTTGTTCTTGTTATGCAAAACCCTTCACTTTTTTAAGCTGTGGAATTATTCTACCGATAATTAGCAATAAAGGCGTGGTAGCCAAAACGCCTAACCATCCAAAAGCACTCTCAATAAACCAAGGTAAAAATGGCATGGCTGAAGAAAATATAAATAAGTTCAGTACTAAAAGAAATAATTGAATGAGAGATAATTTTATATGTATTTGTTGCATTTTGTTACACCTCAGAGAAATGAATAAAACTAAAATGGGTCATACAATAAGCATAAGCTGCATAATATGACCCACTTTCACACATCGTACTTCACTCTTTATAAGAGATAAGGTTATTAAAAATCCGTTACTCTACTCAATTTTTATTATACACTTATCTTGCCCATATCTTAGTAATAACTCCCTCGTTGTTCGTTTCAATGTAGTAATCACGATCATTACTATAAACATAACCCTTGAAGTTTTGAGAAATTACACCAGTATGATCAGTATAATACTGTTTTCCGTCAAACCTATAAATTGTATTTCTTACCTTTTCTCCGTATACGCGTAAACTGTCACCTTTGGAGAAGAGATATAGTTGTCCATTGATTTCGTGAACACCTGTTACCTTTTCAGCTTTATCGTTTAGATAGAATGGTATACCATCAATGTCAACAAACCCTATCTGAGTAGCTTGTCCCCAGTCATTAAAATAATATGTTTTTCCTTCAATAGTTTCTGTACCATTCACAGTAGAAGATTTTCCATCTCTAAAATAATATTTTTCTCCACCAGATTCCTTCCAACCGGAATAGTTAATTCCATCTTCTAAACTAAAATATTTCACTGTATTACCTAATCTGCTGATCCCTAGTGGCTCAAGTACACCATCTTTCCCAAATGGTAATGTTTTATTGTCCAAAGTAACATTAACTGTTCTGTTTAGAGGTTTTCCATCCAACCCAGTAACAAACATAAGCACACCTTCGTCGGAAAAACGAAGAGTGACACCTTGATCTTCTAAACGTAGTACATTTGTAGTAGCCTCGGAATCTTTAAAATAATAAATTTTATTATCAATTTCTTTCACGCCTTCTTTAATTAACGCTCCTGAAGCATCGGAATAGTATAGACCTTTCCATGCTGATTTCTGCAGAACACCGTCATCGTTGAAGTTATACCACTTCCCATCAATGAATGAGTCAGATCCCAATCCTGAGACCCTGTGATTAGTAAAATAATACGTATTCCCCTCAATTTCTTGCCAGCCCTTTAAAAGAATTCCTGAAGAATCCGCATAATAATGACTATCCCCTCTTTTTATCCAACTATTTGTTATCAATTTTCCAGAATTGTATGCAGTCCATATAGAGCCATCTTTTGCATCAACTTTGAACTCTAACCCGTCATATGTCTTTCCTTCATGTTTCTTTGTCTCATTTTTCTTACGAGGATGCCAATCAATCAACCAATTATTCCACTCATGTGCTGCAAGGCGAGCTGTGAGTTTACTAGCTTCATTAATATCACCAGTAGTCCACGCTGGTGCACTTTTACCACTTCTAGGAACGTATAAATATTGCCCTTTATTATTTTTTAAAGAAAACTGACCGTCTTTTCGAACAACAAGATCCCATATTTCATCAGAACTGATATCTCCATCATGAGTATAAATCCATTGACTGCGATCTCCTGATTTAGAAGTAAGATATCTTACTTTCCCATTAAAGACAGATGATATAATAACCTTATTAGACTCCTTTTTAATCGGTGTAATTGTAAAATCAGTCCCTGAATTTGAATCCTCTGCATCTGCTTCATGGACATAATCCCCTGCTTGCAGGTTTATTCCATCATTTATAATTTTTATAGAAATAGAAGAATATTCCCCGTCTTTATGGTTTGTGTAAACATCAAGTGTACGTTTCTTCAAATCCTCACGAGCTTCAGGATCATTCGTAGCATAATTCGAAAGAACGTCTTTGCCAACTGGCTCTGAAGTAATGGTTGCTAACATTCGTTTTTCTTCTGGTAGTTTACTAAAAAGATCCTCATTCACATAACGAACATCACGCACACCGGAATCAAGATAATAATTTGGGAATGCTTGACGTTCAAATCTATCTGCTAAAACATTTTTACCACCGCTATTATCACTTTTTAGATAATAGGTTTTGAAATTCGTAAGTGAAACACCTGTATTTCCTTCATCTAATTGCTTTTGTGTAATATACAAAATATCATGTTTAGATAGTTCTGGTTCATCAGGAGTTAAGTCTACTATTGTACCAGCGTCCTTAATACGAATTTGTTGACCATGTTTGATTGTTTTATATTCGACTTTCCCATTTGGATAAGAAAGTTTAACTGTCTTGCTAAAATTTTTATCTTTATAAAAATCAAACGCACTAATACCAAATTCCCCTTTGTTAAAAGTAGGAGCTTTATAAGCAACGTTTTCCAGACGAGCTGCATAACTGTTCTTTGCGTCTATTTCTTCTAACCATTTCCCAAATGGCTCTTTAAGAAACGCGTCATAGATATCTCCAAATGTTGTAACAATCGTTCCGAACGTATCAACATCTGCTTTTACTTTATATTCTGTTACGGGGCTAGCGCTAAATAAAATCCCCATTGCAATCCCTACAGGAAGGATTTTTCGCATACTTTTTTTTGCTTTTCCATTCATAATTGTGCTCCTCACTTTGTGCTACCCTATTTTTTTCTATTTGTTAAACTGAATTTAACGTTCCGAGGTTTATCTTAGTATAAATACCTTTCAACATTCTTTCATAAATGTTACAAAAGTCTTACATGAATATCGTATAAAATTCCGAATTTTTTACAGTGTTCTATATTTTTTCAGCTTGGCCCCATGCTCATTAACCGAAGATTTTTAAGTATCACCAAAACAAAATTTTTATTTGTAAAATGAATGAAGTAGTAAACAAGAAAGGCTGGCAAAAATGCCAACCTTTCTTGTTTTTTGGGTCTCAATTTTTATTTTAGTCAATCAATAATAACTAAAAGGAATAGTTTGTCTCGTTCTTGTTATACAAAGGCCTTTTCTTTTCTTAAGATATGTCATAGTTACACTAATAAACAATAATAAAGGTGTAGTAATGCAAATTCCAAGTAAACCGAAACTATCTTCAACAAACCAAGGTAAGAACAGCATCTTTGAGGAAGATATAAATAGGCTGAGTACTAGAGAAAATAATTGTAAGAGTAATAATCTCATACTTATGTTTTTGAGATTCATGGTGTTAAGCTGTCGCAAAAGTGTATTTTTACACTGTATGATTGGTGGTTTTCTTATGTATCAATCCTTTTATTTCTATCGGTATGTCCAAGTTTAAAAAATTACTTACAAGAGTCCTGAAGTATTTGTATGAAAAGCACTGAAAGGGTTTTGTAACATTTACGAAAGACTTTTGAGAGTTATTTAAATTAAGATAAACTTACCGATGTTAATTTAAATATGTTGGAAACAGTATAAAGTAGAAAGTAAGGAGCACATCCATGAAGGAAAAGATAAAGAGATATATAAAAAAAATCCCCCCTGTAGGAATAGCGATGGGGATTGTATTCAGCTTGAACCCATTTACAAAACATAAAGCGAAAGCAGACGTTGATACGTTCGCAACGATTGTTACAACATTTGGTGATACCTATGATAGGTTTTTAAAAGAGCCTTTTGTTATCTTTTTATCCGAACAAAGTGCTAAAAATGATTATACAGCTAACAATGAAAACCGTGCTTACAAAGCTCCTACTTTTAACAAAGGAGAATTTGGTATTAGTGTGTATGATTATTATAAAAACCAAAACTTTTCTAAGAGAATTAAAATTTTCTATAAAGATGGGAAAGTTGAATATAAAACGATAAAACATGGTCAACAACTTCTGATTAAGCAAGCTGGTATAATAGTAGACTTAAATCCAGATGCTTCAAATGTATATGAACGTGATGTGTATTATATTACGCAAAAACAATTAGATGAAGGGAATACTGGTATTGCGCTTACGAATTGGCAAACATATTACTTAAAAAGTGACAATAGTGGTCAAATGAATGGTCCTTTAGCTCTAAAGTACATTAGACAGGAATTTCCAAATATAAACCCAGGTAATGCTTCTTTTGACCTAACGAAACTTTTTCATGCACTACCGGAAGAGAAGCGAAAACTGGCAACGATAACTTCGAATCCAGTAAAAAAATCTGAAATTTTTAGTTATACCTCTGATGAGCTTGCTGAGATAAAGAAACATAAGCTCGCCGTCGTTACACAACATAAAAATGAAGAATGTTCTTCTATTTCTGTGAAAATTAGAAATGGGGATAACGTCTTGCGAACATGGGAGGGGAGTACGGATATTTCTACTTCAGCTAATTGGATCTCAGAAGATAGAAGTATATTTACAATTATTCCAATTGAAAAAGGATCTAACAAGGTGTACATAGAAGCAAATGCAACCTATCTTACATCTGCAAATGGTGAGGTGGGCGTTACAGGATTTCGCGCTTATGGACAAGTATGGACACTTGTTAATTATGGATTTGAAAGCTTCTCTTTAAAAAATAACCACGGACAATATTTATCGGTTCATGATACATCCGTATGTCTGACTGACAAGCCTGATAAAAACACTATATTTTCCATTACTATTCAAAAAGATAAATGGAATGAGTGGTTAGCTAAATGGTATTCTAGCAAATAAAATGCAAGTTTATATAACCTCTAGAAGCTTTACAAACATTTTTAACGAGTAACGAACCAACAAGCCAATTTTCTGTACATTAAGGAAATCGGCTACACAGATCCCTAAGTTGTTTTTAATCAAGCTTTATTTCAAACCAAAAATAATTCGCCCTTACGTTGAGTATATGTATTCAACGTAAGGGCCCTTTTAAATTCATATTTTAATTTTCTTGGTTGGGTGTTTTTGCCCATCCCCCGAAAAGGGGGAATAAGACAAAATATACCAAATTATATTTTGTCTTATTCTTCATCAAGTGAATGTTCTTGCGTTAATCTGGTTAAAATATCATCTTCGTTGATGTTCTCAATGATTGTCTCTAAATTTACCACTGTGGGGGATTTGCTAAATTCATAACGGCCATAAAAATTGATATGTTGCCAGGCAACCGGTGAAATATACTTTAGTATGTTCATCTCGATACCTTTATTCTGAGATTTCGTTAATAAATTTGATAATATACTCGCATTGTAGTAAATAATACAATTGGTTAACAACCTACTACATTCATTCCAGATTTGCTGATCTTGTTCAGTCTTGAAACGAAGTTTCCCAAAGTTTGCAAAAGATACAGCTCGACGTAATTTATGATAACTTTCCCCACGGTTTAAAGCCTTTTGAACATTTTGACGTAATGATAGCGAATCAATATATTCTAAAAAATATAGACTTTTGATGATATTATCATACTCCCACAACGCACGTTTTGTTTGATTTTTTCGTGCATAGGAACTTAACTTTCGAACAATCACATTTTGAGTAGTTGTTTTTAAAGCGAGAGACAGCATAATTCGTTTAATATTGTCCCATTCCTTCATAATTAGCTCTGTATTAATTTTCCGCAAAGGTTTGATAAGGAATTCTTCATACTGGCTTGGATGCTGAAAACCATATAAATTTCGGGATATTATCGCATGAATATCTTTATATCTTGGGGCAAACTGATAACCAAATAAATCTAAAATTGCAAAATTAACCTCATTCGTTCCATGTGTATCTGTAGAATGAATATTAGGCTTTATATCAGTTGCATTATTGTATAAGATATCAAATACATAATGGCTTTCATGTTCATTCGCACCAATAATTCTTGCTTGAATCGGAATGTGATTGGCCACCATTGTATAAGAGGTAATCCCTTTATTCATTCCGAAATATTTAGAGGAATGACGGGACTGTAGCGTATGAATCTGTGTTTCGAACTTTTGACCGTCACTACTCGAATGCACAAAATCATCAATATTATAATATTGAATAATAGGAAGTTTATTTATTGCGTTACTAATGCAGTCATTTGCTTCTTTTAACGTTTCTGATCGAATAAAATTAGATGAAATAGTTGCTAATTTTGAATAATCTATATCAGAGACTTCCCCCATTCTATACAATCCCATATTTGTTCCCCAAGCTATTAAACATGGAATAAGAATCGTATCATTTGCTTTTTGATTTGCATAGCGTCCCAGGATATGTTCAAAGTTATCTAGGAAATTACATTGTTGATTTACAAAGTACAGAATACTTCTCATATCACCTTGTGGTAATACATCGAAAAACGAATGATTAATAGGGGCTGAAGCTCGAGTATATGGAAGTGTCCAGGAATGATGATTTTTATGCTTTTTTACTTGAACATGTTTGTTTTTTCCTGAAGTAATCCTTTTATTAATTGAGATGATACGCGCTTCTAATTTGTTTTCCAGTTCTTTTAACTGTTGTTCGATGGGCTGTTGTAGCAGAGTTAAATGGAGATCTTGAATGATACTCTCTTTTTGTTCCCACTTATCTTCATCGATTAAATCATCTTCAAAACTTCTATACTGTATACTATCTCTACAAAAAATATCTCCTGATTGCAAGCGATGCCATAAGGAATAATAAATTAAAAATTCATATCGATCTATGAGTAAACGTTTTGAATGAGGCTCATCTTTCGTGTAAAGATAACGTTTGTTGCTATTTGTTATAAAGGCTTGAGGGATATCTTCGATATCATATTTGGTTAAGGTTTTTTGTTTCGTAAAAACTTCTTTTAAAAAAGTTATTGCATCCATAAGAGAGTCATCCATATCTGTTGTCACAAAATCAACCATCATAAAAATAGGACGAATTTGTCGTTTAAACTGTAATGATAATGTATCAATACGTTCCCAACGGAACGCCTTTTCATCTATTTTTGTATTATCCAGGATTTGATTGGCTAGCTCAGTTAATTTAGGACGTTCTAGGATAGAAAATACACGTTTTTGAATATCTTTAAATGCTGTATTCTCTGAAATATTTTCATCTATTATAATTTGTAAAACTTCTCCTACTTTTTTAAAATCCCCCTGATTTTCTGTGTAATAGATATATACCTGGTCTTTAGCAAAGGATATGGTATCATCGTTGTATTTTCTCATTTTATAAATAAAACTATTAATTAAATTATCATTCATTCTTTGGTAACGATAGAAAATAAAGGACAGTAAATAAGTATAGATAAGGTATTCATTAAATCGTTTTAATTTATACACGGAATAATATTCTACTAAAGAAGCATAATATTTAATGCTTTCATTAGAAATTTTTAGTTGAGGTAAAATCATATTGGCCAGTTGAAAAAGGGGACGTATATTATTCCCAAATTCAATTTCACGCTTAATTTCATTTATACTAAAATCTTTTGGTTCATGTTTTATTCTAGTGATCTCATATAATCCAGAAGAATTATATAGTAATTGTTTTAATTGTTGTTTGTCAGTTTCAGATAGATGGTTCTGTATAATCTTTATAAGTCGTTGTTCTTCAGATGTAATAGCTGTTCCTACAATATCTTGCATAAAGCTATATGCGGGAATAATAATGTGTTCTTTTATTAAATAATTGAGTAACTCACGAAAAATGAAAATAGGCTTTCCACTTACTGTTGCATCCCTACGGGCTTTTTCTTGTAAAACACTTCTATAATATGAGTCACAGATACGGTAATTAAATATTTTAAGAATTAATTTTTTATGAGTAGATCGTGTTTTTTTATCAATTGATCCAAAATCTCCAAATGACTCATTTTTAAAATGGGCTCTTAAAATATATTGAATATCTTCTTGAACTTCAGATAATTTAAACTGAAAAAATAAATGTTTGGATTTGAAATATCCCAGTTGAAGAATAAAATACACTTTAGACTTTATGGAACGTAAAGTATGTACTAATTCCTTTTCTACTTGTGAAAGTGAAAAGTATTGCACACGTTCTTTGGGTGTAAATACAGGTCTACTATAAAGGCGGTTAATTTCATCAGTTGATAGAATTTTTAGCCTGTTTTTAGTGTTCATATTTATCTTGGGCTCCATCC